>DASVHW010000120.1 GCA_036382395.1 Candidatus Binatia bacterium
TGCTCGACCGACGCCGGACCCGACAGGTCGTCCTTCGCCGTGTTGTTCGGCGCCCTGGTTGTCTGGGCGGTTCGTCAGCGCCGTGACGCCTGAGCCGGATGGCTCGGATGCCAACGGCAAGCGCGGCGTAAGCCGCCTCGACGCTGCGCCCGTCAGCCCCGGCTGGCCGACTCCGGGGCACCAGCCGTGTCGTCCTCGACCCAGACGAAATGGGCTCCGCAGTGCAGGCAGAGCGCATCGAGGTACAGGATACCGCGGACACTGCCGAGCGGCAGGCGTTGCTGATGCTTATGGCCTAAGACATCTTCACACCGATGCGGGAGGAGGCGGCCTTTTCCCTTGGCGGGTGTCCGTGTCGGCGGCTGCAGCGGAGTGTAGGTGACGATGACAGGCACGGCTTCAGCCCTTCAAGCGCTCGAAGATCGCCCGCGTCGCTGGCGATTGGTTCAACGTATAGAAGTGAATACCGGGGGCGCTATGATCGAGCAACTCTCGGCATTGCGCGGTGGCGTGATCAATGCCGATTGCGCGCACGGCGTCTTCATCGTCACGGGCACGATCGAGGCGACCCTTTAGCTCCTCGGGAATCCTGGCGCCGCACATTGAGGTGAAGCGCTCGATTTGCGCCACGTTGGTTATCGGCATGATGCCCGGGATGATCGGCACGCGGATGCCGAGGGCATGGGCGCGGTCGACGAAAGCGAAGTAATCGGAGTTGTCGAAGAACAGTTGCGTGATGACGAAGTCCAAGCCGGCATCGGCCTTGATCTTCAGGTGCTCCAGATCCAGAGCCAGATTGCGGCACTCGACATGGCCCTCCGGGTAACCCGCGCCGCCAAGGGAAAAGGAGAAGCCGCGCTCGCGGATGTGACCGACGAGTTCGGAGGCAAACCCGAAACCATCGGCCGGCCGCACGAAGTGCGGCTGATCGGACGGGGGGTCGCCCCGCAGGGCGAGCACGTTTTCAATGCCGCTCTTATCGAGTTGCTCCAACACCGAGTCGATCTCGTGGCGATTGGCGCCGACACAGGTCAGGTGCGCCATCGCCTCGATCCCGATCTCGAACTTGATGCGGCGGACCAGCTCGACGGTCTTCTGTCTGGTGCTGCCGCCGGCGCCATAGGTGACGGAGACGAAGCTCGGGTGCAGCTGACGCAGGCGGTCGATCGTCCGGTACAAATTCTGTTCGCCCTGAGCCGTCTTCGGCGGAAAAAACTCGAAGGAAAACAGCGGGCCATCGGCGCGAATGAGGTCGCTGATACGCATGCATGCCGAAGTTACAGGAAATCCAGGGCAGTGAGCAATGGGAGAAGGCGCGGCCGCTTGCGTCAGGGCAACCCCTCTGTGCATATTTCGCTCGGAGGTCTGTATGGGGGTGTTGCGGTCCGCCGTCTGGGCAGTCGTGGCGTTGGCAGGTGCAACCGCGCTGGGAATGATCGCTCTGGTTCGGGGCGAGCACATCAGCGTGGCCTGGCTGCTCATCGCCGCCATTGCCACCTATGCGGTGGGCTACCGCTTTTACAGCAAGTTCTTGGCGGCGCGTGTGCTGATGCTCGACGATCTGCGGGTGACGCCGGCCGAGCGTATCAATGACGGGCGAGATTTCGTTCCCACCCACCGTTGGGTCGTGTTCGGCCACCATTTCGCCGCCATTGCGGGTCCTGGCCCTCTGATCGGCCCCACCCTGTGTGCGCAGTTCGGCTACCTGCCGGGGACTTTGTGGATCATCCTCGGGGCCGTTCTGGGCGGGGCGGTGCAGGACTTCTTGATCCTCACCGGCTCCCTGCGCCGCGACGGTAAGTCGCTCGGACAGATGGCGCGGGAGGAGATCGGGGTGTGCGGCGGCTTCGCGGCGCTTGCCGGCGTGCTGCTCATCATGGTCATCCTGATGGCGGTGCTCGGCCTGGTCATCGTCAACGCACTCAAGGGCAGTCCGTGGGGCACTTTCACGGTGGGGGCCACGATCCCGATCGCGCTCCTGATGGGTTGGTACATGCGCTTCATACGGCCGGGCAGGGTGGCCGAGGCAACCGTCTGGGGACTGGCGCTGGTGCTCCTGGCCGTGGTGGGTGGCCGCTGGGTCGGGGACAGCGCGTGGGCGCCGCTGTTCACGTTCAGCCCTACAGCGCTGGCCATGATGATCATCGCGTATGGGTTGGCCGCATCGGTGCTGCCGGTGTGGTTGCTACTGGCCCCACGCGATTACCTGAGCGCCTTCATCAAGATCGGCACCATCCTGGCCTTGGCGTTGGGCATCCTGGTGTATCTGCCCCCGGTTCAACTGCCACCCCTGACCCGTTTCACCGACGGCACCGGACCGATATTCGCCGGCAAGATTTTTCCGTTTGCCTTCATCACCATTGCCTGCGGTGCCGTCTCCGGCTTTCACGCGCTGGTATCGTCCGGTACGACCCCGAAGCTGCTGCAGCGCGAGTCGGATGCCCGTATGATCGGCTACGGCGCCATGCTGATGGAGTCGTTCGTCGCCATCATGGCTATGGTCGCGGCCGCCGTGCTCCAGCCTGGCGTGTACTTCGCGGTCAATAGCCCGGCCGGCGTCGTCGGGGCCTCGGCTGAGGACGCAACCCGGACCATTTCCGCATGGGGATTCCCGGTCACTCCGGCCGATATGGAAAAGCTGGCTGCCGATGTGGGCGAGCACAGCCTGTTGGCGCGGACGGGCGGGGCGCCGTCGCTGGCGGTGGGCATGGCGCACATTTTCGCCAACACGCTCGGCGGCAGGAGTGTTATGGCGATTTGGTACCACTTCGCTATTATGTTCGAGGCGCTGTTTATCCTCACTACTATGGATGCAGGTACGCGGGTCGGACGGTTTATGCTACAGGACTTCCTGGGCCATTTGTGGGAGCCCCTCGGACGCACGAGCTGGTATCCGAGCGTGCTCATCTCCAGCGCCGGGATGGTAGGAGCGTGGGGGTATTTTCTGTACCAAGGGGTGGTCGATCCGTTGGGCGGTATCAATAGCCTGTGGCCGTTGTTCGGCATTTCAAACCAGCTCTTGGCGGTAATCGCGCTGGCCGTGGCGACCACGCTGATCGTGAAGTCCGGGCGCGCGCGGTATGTCTGGGCCACACTGGGGCCGCTGCTCTGGCTGCTGTCCATCACCCTGAGCGCGGGATACGAGAAGATCTTCAGCCCGGAGGTCCGGATTGGTTTCCTGGCGCACGCCGCGCAGTTGGAGAGTCGGATTGCTGCCGGACAGGTTGCCGCCGCCAAGATCGCTGAGACGCGCGCGGCGATTTTCAATGACCGGCTTGACGCCGCCGTCACGGCATTGTTCATGGCCCTGGTGGCGGTGATTGTGGTGGACTCGGTTCGGGAGTGGTATCGCGTGTTGAGCGCCGGCCGTAGCGGCATGGTACAACCACGCCTGGCGGTGACGGGGTAAGGAGAGTTGATGCGTCGATACTGGGGAAAGGTCGCTACTGCCGTGCGCGCCGTAATCCACGAGTGGGCCGGTGACACGGAGTATGAGCGCTACGTCCACCGCTGCGTTCAGCGCAACGAGCCGCCAGTGGACCGCGGACGGTTTTTCGCCCAGCGCCTCGAAGAGCGTTACGGGAGGCTCACCCGCTGCTGTTGACCCGGGCAAGCGGTAGGTGCAGCCTCGTCTTCGCGCAGAATCGAAGAGATCGGAATGGACTTGACGGTGATCAAGCTCGAACGGCACGACCGGGTGCTGCACATAGTGCTCAATCGTCCGCAACGGCTCAACGCCATCAACCGCGAGATGCCGCGCGAGTTGGAGGAGGCGGTGGCACAGGCAAATGCCGACAGCGCCGTCCGGGTGATTGTGCTGCGCGGGGAGGGCCGGGCCTTCTGCGCCGGCTACGACCTCGACTGGGGCACCCGCCTGGAACACGAAATCCAAGCCGACGCCGACTGGGATCCGGTGCGCGACTTTGTTGCGATGTCGGAGAACCTGCGCTGCTTCATGAGCCTGTGGCACAGCCGCAAGCCGGTCATCGCGCAGGTCCACGGCTGGTGTGTCGGCGGGGGGACGGATTTGGTCCTGTGCGCCGATCTGATCATGGCCGCCGCGGACGCGCAGATGGGTTACCCGCCGGCTCGGGTATGGGGATCACCGACGTCGGCCCTGTGGGCCTATCGCCTCGGGATGGAACACGCTAAGCGTCTATTGCTGACGGGTGACCCGGTGGACGGTCACACCGCCGAGCGTATTGGGTTGATTCACCGCGCCGTGCCCGAGGATCGGCTGGCCACTGAAGTCGAGGCCTTGGCTAATCGAATGGCGCTGTTACCGGTGAATCAGCTGGTAATGATGAAACTGTTGGTCAATCAAGCATACGAGAATATGGGGCTGCGTACCGGCCAGATGATCGGCACCCTGTTTGATGGGATTGCCCGCCACACTCCAGAGGGAATTGCTTGGCGCGAACTGGCGCTGCAACAGGGAGTGAAGGCGGCTTTGACCGAGCGCGACGGACGGTTCGACGACTACGGCGCTCGGAAGAAGTAACGCACGCTGATCCTACCTAGCGACGAGGAAGAGTAGAAGAGATTTCAATGGCAAAGACGATGCTCATCAACATGACGCATGCGGAGGAGAGCCGGGTCGGCATCGTGACCGACGGCGTCCTCAGCTCATTCGAGATCGAATCCGCCAGTCGGGAACACCTCAAGGGCAACATTTACAAGGGGGTGGTGCACCGCATCCACCCGGCGCTCGAGGCGGCCTTCGTCGACATCGGCGCGAATCGCGACGCCTTTCTCCCGCTCGATGAGATTTGCTTCCGCAATCTCCCCGGGCTCACCCGCGACAGCGGCAACGGCGCGGAGGGGCGGCACCGGCTGCGGATCAAGGAGGTCCTGAAGCCCGGCCAGGAAGTCCTGGTGCAAATCGTGAAGGAGGAGTTTGCCAACAAACCGCCGACGTTGAGCACCTTCTATTCACTACCAGGCCGCTATCTCGTGCTGCTGCCCGGGTCGGACGAGGCCGGGATCTCGCGCAAGATCGAAGGCGCGGAACGCAGCCATCTGCGTGAGCTGATCGAGAAGCTGCAGCCGCCCGAAGGCTTCGGCATCATCGTCCGCACCGCCGCCGTTTTCGACCAGGGCTCGCGCGAGTTGCAGCGCGACCTGCACTACCTGCTGCGCCTGTGGGAGACGATCCAGCAAGCCGCGACCTCGAAGACCGCGCCGGCCCTGGTGTATCGCGAGCACGACGTGGTGTTGCGCAATATCCGGGACTACTTCACTCCCGACATCGACGAGATCTACGTCGACAACGAAGAGGTCCACCAGCGCGCCAGCGAGTTCCTGCATGACGTCATGCCGGGCAAAGAGGACGTCTTGCATCTCTACAAGGGCGACAAGCCGATCTTCTCGCATTTCAACGTCGAAACGCAGATCGAGTCGATTTATAAGCGCCGCGTACCGCTGAAATCGGGGGGCAGCATCGTCATCGACGGCACCGAAGCCCTCACCGCCATCGACGTGAACTCGGGAAGATCGGTGCGCGGTGGCAGTCAGGAAGAAACCGCGTTTCGGACCAACGTCGAAGCGGCGACGGAAATTGCCCGCCAGCTGCGCCTGCGCGACCTCGGCGGGTTGATCGTCATCGATTTCATCGACATGCGCAATGCGCAGCACATCGCGGATGTCGAGAAGACTTTCCGCGAAGCCATGCGCGAGGACAAGGCGCGGCATGAAACCGGGCGCATCTCGCATTTCGGCTTGCTCGAGGTGTCCCGCCAGCGCCTGCGTCCGGCCGCCGCAGCCGCTTCGTATGGCGCCTGCCCGATGTGCGAGGGGCATGGCCTGGTGCGCACCACGGAATCCGCAGCCCTGGTTGCCTTGCGCAAGATTCATAACCGCGTCGCACAAGGGGATACGGCGGCGCTGCGGGCGTCGCTGCCGCCCGAGGTCGCGATCTACTTGCTGAATCAGAAGCGGGACGACCTGGCCCAGCTGGAACGGCGGTACGCTACACGGATCCAGGTGGCGCTCGAGGACGGCTTGATGCCGCACCAGCTGGAAATGGAGGTGCGGACACGCCTGGAGGCCGGGCAGGCGAAGCTGCCTCCTTCACGCGTCGGTGGGATTGCCGCCGCGGAGGCTGCACCCGCAGCCGTCGAGATTGCCGCCGCGGAGGCTGCGCCCGCAGCCGTCGAGAACGGAGGGGCCGTTGCCGTAGCGGCTCCGGCACCGGGGCCCGGTGCTAAAGTTGAGGGTGAAACCCCGCAGCCGGGTAAACGCCGGCGCCGCCGGCGCGGCCGCCGCCGCGGTCGTGGCCGACAAGCCGCTGCAGCAATCGGCGAGGCTTTGGCTGCGATTGGCCAGCAGACATCGCTGACCAGGGAACCGGCGGAAGAGATGGAAGCGGCGGAAGCGGGTACCGTGGCGTTTGGCGAAGCAGAGACCCCGCCCAGCGCCGCAGGGGAAGGCGTACAGGCCGCCGAGGTCGAAGTCGGTGCAAGCGAGGCCGGTCCAGGCGTGGGCATATCGGCGGGACCAGAAGTGCCAGCCGCAGAGGAAGCGTCTTCTGCCGAGATGCCGCTCAGTGAGTCGGCAGAGCAGCCAGCACCCGCCAAGCCGCGCGCCCGGCGTACCCGCGCCGGTACCACCCGGCGGGGCGGACGAGGAGGCCGTCGGCGGACAAAGGCTGCCGCCGAGAAGCCGCCGGTGACTGCAGCGGCGGTGCCGGCAGTCGCGGCAGCGGTGAAGCAAGGGGCCGGCGCGGCGCGAGCGACTCCTAAGGCGGGAACGGCACGCCGAAGGACACCGCCCAAGCGCAGTCCAGCCCCGCGCCGAAGAACGCGCTCCAAGCCGACGAAGAGCGAGGCGTAAGCTTGCCGAGCAGCGTATCGCTTATGGCGGCTCGCCTATCGTCCGGAACCACGAGCGCTACGCCATATGCCAGTGCTGTACAGTCGTGGAGCCGGGAAATTTGCGTCCACCCGGCAAATACTTTATGGTGCGTCAACCTTATTCCGACGTGATGGCGGGGCTTCGCACGGCATGAACTGCCACTGGCGCATGAGCGTACGGTAACTCGATGGACGCACAAGATTTCCCTCGAATTAAGCGCCTCCCACCCTACGTCTTCAACATCGTCGGAGACCTCAAGCAGAAGGCTCGCCGCGCTGGGGAAGACATCATCGACTTCGGCATGGGCAACCCCGATGGTCCAACACCGCCGCACGTAGTGGCCAAGCTGATCGAGGCAGCCTCGAAACCCATCAACCACCGTTATTCCGTTTCCAAAGGAATTTACAAACTCCGCCTGGCGATCACCGCTTGGTACAAGCGCCGCTACGATGTTGATCTCGATCCCGACACCGAGGCGGTGGCTACGATCGGCTCCAAAGAGGGGCTGGCCCATCTCGCCCTTGCCATCATCGGTCCGGGCGACGTGGTGTTCTGTCCCAGCCCGACGTATCCGATTCACCAGTACTCGGTCATCATCGCCGGAGGGGACCTGCGCAGCATCCCCTTGATTCCGGGCGAAGATTTCTTCGCCCATTTGGTGGAGGCCATGCGCCAGACTTGGCCGCGGCCGAAGTTGCTCATTTTGAACTTCCCCCACAATCCGACGACCGAAGTGGTGGACCTCAATTTCTTTCAGAAGATCGTCGATTTCGCCCGCGAGCACTCGCTGATGGTGATCCATGACCTGGCGTACGCCGACCTGTGCTTCGACGGGTATGAACCCCCGAGCTTCCTGCAGGTGCCCGGAGCGAAGGACCTGGGGGTCGAGTTCTATACCCTGTCGAAGAGCTACAACATGCCCGGTTGGCGTGTTGGGTTTGCCGTCGGCAACCCCGCCATGATCGGCGCGTTGGCGCGGATCAAGAGCTACCTGGACTACGGGATTTTTCAGCCCATTCAGATCGCCGCCATCCAGGCCCTCAATGGACCGCAGGATATTGTCGAAGAGATCCGCCAGGAGTATCAGTCTCGACGTGATGTCCTGGTGAACGGGCTCCGCCGGGTCGGCTGGGACATGCCGAAGCCCAAGGCGACGATGTTCGTGTGGGCGCCCATCCCGGCGCCGTTCCAGGAGATGGGATCGTTGGAGTTTTCGACCTTTTTGCTGCGGGAGGCGAAAGTCGCCGTGTCTCCCGGCATCGGTTTCGGCGAGTACGGCGACCAGTACGTCCGCTTCGCCTTGATCGAGAACGAGCACCGTACGCGGCAGGCCATCCGCGGTATTCGCCGGGCACTCAGCCAAGCGAAGCCAGCAACAATCCGCCAAGTGGGTTGAAGGAGGACGTGTGGGTCGGGAAGTCCGGGTTGGATTGATCGGCTTCGGCACGATCGGCACCGGAGTGATCAAACTCCTCCAACGCCAACAGGCGCAGATCCGCGCCCGTCTCGGCGCCCGGCTGACCCTGGCCGGGGTGGCCGACATCGACCTGCAAAGCTACCGTGGTGTGCGGGTCGATCGGAAGCTGCTCACCAGTGACGCCACGGCGCTGCTCGATGACCCGACCATCGATATCGTGATCGAGCTGATGGGGGGCTACGACCTGGCGCGGCGCTTCGTGCTCCGCGCCATCAAGAACGGGAAGAGCGTGGTGACCGCCAACAAGGCATTGTTGGCGGTGCACGGTGCGGAACTGTTCGGCGCCGTCGAGAAGGCCGGTGTCGATATCGGCTACGAAGCCAGCGTCGGTGGCGGTATTCCCATCATCCGGATATTGAGGGAAGGGCTGGCAGGAGACCGCAACCGTGCCATCTACGGCATCGTCAACGGCACCTCGAACTACATCCTCAGTACGATGACGCAGCGGGGAGGAGAGTTCGCCGCCGTGCTCGGTGAGGCCCAGCAGCAGGGGCTGGCCGAGGCCGATCCGACCTACGACGTCGACGGCATCGATGCGGCGCACAAGCTGACGTTGCTCATCCAGCTGGCCTTCGGCACCACGGCGCGCTTCGCCGACGTTCCGGTCGAAGGTATCCGCCACATCAGTCAGCACGACATCGGGTTTGCGCGGGAGTTCGGTTACGTGATCAAGCTGCTGGCCATTGCCAAGCAGGACGGACGGCAGATCGAGGCGCGCGTGCATCCCACCATGGTGCCTGGCAAGCACCTGCTGGCCGGGGTCAACGGCGCCTACAACGCCATCTTCGTGCAAGGCGAAGCGCTGGGCGACACGATGTACTTTGGCCTAGGAGCCGGCATGATGCCGACGGCGACCGCGGTGCTGGCCGACGTCATGGAAGTTGCGCGGAATCTGTTGTGCGGCAGCCGAGGACGGATCGCGCCGCTGGGGTATCCGCTCGCACGGCAGCGGCAGGTGCCGCTGAAGCCGATGGATGACCTGATCAGCGAATACTACCTGCGCTTCATGGTGGTCGACCGGCCCGGTGTGCTGGCGAAAATATCCGGCATCCTCGGGCGGCATCACATCTCCATTGCCTCGGTGATTCAGCGGGAGCGCGAGCACGGAGCGAGTGTGCCGATTGTCATCCGCACCCATCAAGCGCGGGAGCGCGACCTGCGCCGTGCCCTCCAGTTGATCGACCGCCTGGCCGTGGTGCGCACCAAGTCCGTCCTCATTCGTATCGAGGACAGCCTCGGCCAATAAGTCAGGGCTTCTGGCTGCTCGCATTGGTTATCGAGCCCTGCGCCAATGATACACCGGCAGATGGGCCGTGCGGCGCGGGCGGCAGCCCGGCGGTGTCCTGCAGGCTCGGGACACAATGAGAGAGAAGGAGGACAAACTCAATGAGTGCAGACAAGTCGGCAATACCTGGACTGGGAACACTGGCAGTGCATGCCGGCCAGGAGAAGGATCCGACGACCAATGCCCGGGCGGTGCCGATCTACGCCACGGCGTCATACCTGTTCGATTCCACCGAGCACGCCGCGAACCTGTTCGCCTTGAAGGAGTTCGGGAACATTTACACCCGGCTGATGAACCCGACCAACGACGTGCTCGAGAAGCGCCTTGCCGCACTTGACGGCGGCGCCGCGGGGCTGGCCTTTGCGTCGGGCCAGGCGGCGATCACCGCCGCCCTGCTGACGATCTGTCATAGCGGTCATAACTTCATCTCGGCCACCAGCCTGTACGGTGGCACCTGGACCCTGTTCACGCAGACCCTGAGCAAGCTCGGGATCGAGGTGCGCTTCTTCGATGCGCACGAGCCGGAAAAAATTGCACAGCTTGCAGACAAGAACACCCGTGCCGTCTATTTCGAAAGCCTGGGCAACCCGAAGAACGATGTGCCGGATTTCCAGCGCATCGCCGATACCGCGCACGCCTTGGGTCTGCCGGTCATCTGCGACAACACCGTCCTGACGCCGATCCTGCTGCGTCCGATCGAGTACGGGGTCGACATCGTCGTGTATTCGACCACCAAGTTCATCGGCGGCCACGGTGTGCACATCGGCGGCGTCATCGTCGACAGCGGCAAGTTTCCCTGGGCGAAGAATCCGGAGAAGTGGCCGGAGTTCTGCTCCCCGGATCCGGCGTACCACGGGGTGGTGTTCGAGGAGGCGCTGCGGCCGATCGGCAACATCGCCTACATCCTGCACATCCGGACGCACTGGCTGCGGGATACCGGCGCCTGCATGAGCCCGTTCGCTGCGTTCCTCTTTCTGCTCGGGCTGGAGACGCTGCACTTGCGCATGGAACGCCACTGCCGCAACACGCTGGCGGTCGCCGAGTTTCTGCAGAAACATCCAGCCGTGGAGTGGGTCAACTACCCGGGCCTTCCCAACCATCCCGACTACGGCAGCGCCAAGCGCTACCTGCCCGCTGGGCAGGGCGCTCTTCTCGGGTTCGGCATCAAGGGCGGGCGTGAGACGGGCATCAAGTTCATCAACAGCGTCAAGCTGGCGAGCCATCTGGCCAACATCGGCGATGCCAAGACACTGGTGATCCATCCGGCCTCAACCACCCATTCGCAGCTGACGCCGGAGGAGCAGGCGCAGGCCGGCGTGACCCCGGAGTACGTGCGGCTGTCCGTCGGTATCGAGGACGTTGCCGACATCATCGCCGACCTCGATCAGGCGCTGAAAACATCGCAGCGTTGAGCGCCGGCATGAATGATCCCTTGTTCGAGAGCAGCGACAGCGTTCGCGGCGCCGCCCCGCTGCACCACGCGCGGCAGGCAACGTTGGCGCAGCCGCTGCCACTCGAACTCGGTGGGCAGCTGCCGTCGGTGACGGTCACGTACGAGACCTACGGAGAACTCAACGCGCGGCGCGATAATGCCGTGCTGGTGTGCCATGCCATCAGCGGTGACTCGCACGTGGCCCGCCACGATGCCGACGACGATCCGGGCTGGTGGGACATCGTCGTCGGCCCCGGCAAGTCGATTGATACGAACCGCTACTTCGTCATTTGCCCGAACATCCTCGGCGGGTGCCGCGGTACCACCGGCCCGAACAGCACCAACCCGCGAACCGGACGGGCTTACGGGACCGACTTTCCGGCCATCACTGTTGGTGACATGGTCGAGGCGCAGCGCCGGCTCATCGATCACCTGGGCATCGAGGAGCTCCGAGCGGTGGTCGGGGGGTCCCTGGGGGGGCACCAGGCCCTGACCTGGGCGGTGCGCTACCCCGAGCGCTTGCGCGGTTGCGTGGCGCTGGCGACGTCGCCGCGGTTGACCAGCCAGGCCCTGGCCTTCGACGTGGTCGGGCGCAATGCGATTCTACACGATCCCGGATACCACGGCGGGCAGTACTACGAGCACGGCACGGGGCCGGCGGTGGGGCTGGCGCTGGCCCGCATGCTGGCGCACATCACCTATCTCTCCCTCGAGGCGATGACGGCCAAGTTCGATCCGAGCCGGTTGCGGCCGAGGGATATCCCGACGGCGTTCGAGAACAAGTTCTCGGTGGGTTCCTATCTGGCCTACCAGGGGCACAAGTTCGTCGAGCGCTTCGACGCCAACAGCTACGTGACGCTGTCGATGGCCATGGACCTGTTGAATCTCGGCGATACAGCCGAGCAGCTGCGCTCGGTGCTGGCGCGCAGCCAGTGCCGCTGGCTCGTCATCAGCTTTTCCAGTGACTGGCTCTTTCCACCGGGGCAGAGTCGGCAGATCGTCGACGCGCTGATCGCGGCAGATCGGCCCGTATCCTATTGCAGCGTCGACGCCTCGGGCGGGCACGACTCCTTCCTCCTGGAAGAGAAGCTCGCGATTTACGGCGGTCTCCTGCGCGCCTTCCTCGCCACCATCGATGGCCGAGCCCCGACCTCCGCACGCCAACTCGTGGCGGCGGAAGCGTACGTTGACGAGCCGACCAGCATCTTTCACGGTCAGCGGCTCGACTACGACATGATTCTCGAGTTGATTCCGCCCGGCGCCAGTGTTTTGGATCTCGGCTGCGGTGGCGGCGAGCTGCTGTCGCGCTTGCGGCAGCGGGAACACGCGCGGCTGGTCGGCGTCGAGCTCGACGAGCGAGCGGTGCTGGCGTGCGTCGAGCGGGGGCTGGATGTGGTGCAGAAGGACTTGGAGAAGGGCCGGTTACCGTTCACCGACGGCCAGTTCGATGTCGTCGTGCTGTCGCAGACGCTGCAGTCGATCGTCGATACCGAAGGCATCGTCGACGAGATGTTGCGCGTCGGGCGTTCCTGCATCGTGAGCTTTCCGAACTTTGCGTACCACAAGCTGCGCCAGATGCTCTACGCGGAGGGCCGTTCGCCCAAAGCCGGAGGGGCGTACTACTTCGAGTGGTACAACACGCCGAACCGACGGTTCCCGTCGATCGCCGATGTCGAGGACTTCTGCGCCGGCAAGGGAATCCGGATGCATCGCAAGCTCTACTTCGACAGCGAAGCCAACTGCCAGATCACCGATGCTCCGAATCTCAACGCGGACATGGCGATCTTCGTCCTGAGCCGGTAACACCGAGCGCCAGCAGACGACGCAGTGGGGCCGCATCCGCTTTCCCACCTTGGGGTACAGGGTCTGTGCCAAGCTGCCGCCCGAGTTTTACGATCTGCCGCTGGCGTTTGTCCCGGTGGCAGGACCGTGTGGACAAGTCGCTCTCGGCGCTGACGGGTGACTCGCCTTGTCAGCATGCGGCAGCATTCGCTACATAGGCCGGCATGCAGGTCGGGAAACCATCGCGGCGCAGGATCGGCATCGACCTCGGAGGGACGAAGGTCGAGGGTGTCGTGCTGGATGCCGACGATCGACCCACGTCGCGCTACCGCATGGCTACGGAGAGCGAGCGGGGATATGAGCACATTCTCGGTCGGGTTGAGATTATCGTGGACATGTGCCGACGTGAGGCACCGGAGTGCGTGGCCATTGGTATCGGCACACCGGGCGCGGTCTGCCGTGACGGCACGATGAAGAATTGCAACACCACGTGCTTGAACGACCGCCTCTTACCCCAGGATTTGACCGAACGGCTGGGGATGACGGTGCAGGTCGAGAACGACGCGAACTGCTTCGCCCTTGCCGAAGCGGTTGCCGGTGCCGGTCGGGGCGCCGGGCTGGTCTTCGGAGTGATTCTCGGCACCGGCGTTGGCGGGGGGATCGTCCACCGCGGCGAGCTGCTGCCCGGGCCGCAACACCTGGCTGGCGAATGGGGCCATCACAGCATCGATCCGCTGGGTCCGGCGTGCTACTGCGGGCAGCGCGGTTGCGTCGAGCGCTTCCTCGCCGGGCCGGCGGTTGAAGAGCAGTATCGCGAGCGCAGCGGGCAAGCGGCGGATATGCCGGCTATCGTCGCGGCCTATCGCGCCGGGGAGCCGGCGGCAACAGCGGTGGTCCAGCAGTTCTTGGACCGCTTTGGGCGGGCCGTGGCCAACCTGATCGACATCCTCGACCCGGACGTCATCGTTCTCGGCGGCGGGCTGTCGAACATCGATGAGTTGTACACGCTCGGCCGCGATGCAGTGGCCGGCTACGTCTTCAACAACGAGTTGCGCACGCCGCTGCGGCGGAACCTGCTCGGCGATTCCGCCGGCGTCATCGGCGCTGCGCTGCTGCTGTGAGCCGGAGAGATCCCGTTTCTGACGAACGCCGCCTCGTGAATCACCGCGCCGCGCGCCAGTCCCTTGCGCTCGAAGGCAGTCGGACCCAGGCGGGGTGAAGGCGCGGTCGCATCTCTCGCAAATGCTCCGCCGGACGCCAGCGTCTGCAGTATCGACTGAAACACCTCGTCGACGTCAGTGGCGGTGTGCAGGCAGCCCCCGGGACGCAGGGTGCGTGCCAGGGCTGCCGCAAACGCCGGCGTGAACAAGCGGCGATGATGGTGGCGCCGCTTCCACCACGGATCGGGGAAATAGATGTGATACGCCGCCACCGACTCGGCCGGGATGATGGTTGCCACCACGCACGCGGCGTCCGCATGGATGACACGCGCGTTGGCAATGCCATGAGCTGCGATGGCATTCTGCAGATGCCATGCGCGGCTGCTTGAGTGTTCAAGGCCGAAGAAATTGGTGTACGGACACTGTCGCGCCACCGGCACGATGAACGTGCCCGTGCCGGGACCGATCTCTATCTCGACGGGATGATAGTTGCCAAAAATCTCGCGCCAGAACTCGTGCATCAGGGATGATTGGTTAGCTCAAGAGGCGACCGCCGTCGACGGGTAGCACGGCGCCGGTGATGTAGTCATTCTGTAGTAACGCGAGCACGGCGTCGGCCACGTTCGACGGATGCCCTTCACGCTGCAGCAGGGTACGGCTGATTTCACGCTGCTTGAGGAGCGGATCGAAATCGTCAGGGAACAGTACGGGCCCCGGGGCAATTGCATTCACGCGGACCGACGGTGCCAGCTCCTTGGCGAGCGCATGGGTCAGCGCGATGACGCAGGCTTTGGCAATGGAGTAGGGCAGGTAGTCGGCCCACGGGCGCAGTCCGGCAACGTCGGCGAGGGTTACGATCGCGCCCCCGGCATGCGCCCGCAGGTGCAAACCGAAGCGGTGCGCGCAGAGGAACGCGGTGCGCAGATTGTTGGTGATCATGTCGTCCCAGTCCGCTTCCGTGAGCGTGGCGAGGGGCGTGCGCCGGAAGGCGCCGGCGTTGGCCACGAGCATGTCGACGCGCCCGAACGCGGCGAGCGTGGACTCCAGCACACGGGCGACGTGGTCCGATTGTGCTACGTCTGCCTGCACCGCGAGCGCTTGCACGCCCGCGGTGCGCGCCGCGTCAACCGTGTCGTGCGCCTCGGCGGCGGAGGTGCGGTAGGTGACAGCGAGGTTGCAGCCGGCCTCGGCCAAGGCGAGCACGATGGCCTTTCCCAGGCGCTGTGCGCCCCCGGTGACCACGGCCACACGTCCACGGAGGTCTTGCATCACGGCTTCTCGGGATCGAATTGTGGTTCCAGCACGACCTCGGTCGGGCAGGCGCGGCCATCGCAGGTCAGCACCCGAAATATCGCTTCCGCAACGTCCTCCGGTTGGAGGAACTTGGCGCGATCCATGCGTCGGTTCGGCGGGACGAATCCGGTGTCGACGTAGCCGGGGGATACGGCCACCGCCCTGACACCGCTGTTGCGCACCTCGGCGAACAAAGCGCGCGTGAAGGCGACAAGACCCGCCTTCGCGGCCGCGTACGCCGCCTCACCAGGTCGCACGCCGTGCGCCGCTGCCGAGGCCACATTGACGATGGCGCCGTGCTTACGCACCAGCATGTCGGGCAGAAGGAGACGACTGAGAACAATCGGCGCACGCAGGCAGGTGGCCAGCACCCGGTCCACTTCTGCGACCGCGACCTTACCAACCGGCGTACGAGGAGGAGCCCAGCCGGCGTTATTGACGAGAATGGAGATGTGGCCCAACTCCTGCATGGCGCGTTGCAGCGATGACTCAACTTGCGCGTCGTCGGTGATGTCAGCCGGCAATACCAACGTGCGCGCCCCGCTCGACGCGGCCTCTGCGGCGACTGTTTGCAGTTCGGCTGCGGTGCGCGCCACCAGTGCCAGGCTGCACCCCGCGCGCGCCAGGCGCAGGGCCGTGGCACGCCCGATGCCGCGACCGGCGCCGGTAATGAGGGCGATCTCGTTACTCAGTTCTGCCGCCACTGCGCTGCCTTTATCAGATGCCGAGGCGCGTGTGCCACTGAGCCAGCACGGCTGTAAAGTAGGGGCGCAGCATGCTGCGCCTCTACGGCTCGGCTTCCGGTGTCGGCGCAGCTTCCTGAACTTGCCCGGAATCCGCCTCGCCGCCGTCTTGCTCGGCCGCCTTGTCTGACTCCGGCTCGGCTGCGGCCTCAGGTGGAGCAGGAGTCGGGTCGGCGGCTTCAATGCCGGCCTGCCCCACGGTCTCCTGTTCGCCAGTCTCCTCCCGCGGTAGCGGTTCGATGGCACGGAGTTGCTGCTGCAGCCGTCCGAGTCCCAAGACGGGTTCGGCGATGCCCTCACGGATCGGACTGTCAACGTCCTTGGTCACCGCGCCAGCCGAGGAGTCGGTGACGGTGCCGCCTCCGGAGACCGGTTGTCGTGAGGTGACGGGGCCGGCGCTGATATCTGATACCGGTCCGCTCAGGACGTCAGCAGTTACCGACCCGCGTACGGAGTTTCCACTCAGCCGCCCGGCGTTGCCTTCGTGGACGCTGCCGCCACTGTCATGAACGGGTCCGCTTCCGGTGCCGACGTTGGTGCTCCCTTCGGATACCGGCCTGCTGTCCTGTCGTACCGGTCCGCCGCCCACCTGCGCAACGGCAACAGCGCTCGATAACGCAAGCGTCGCTGCCAGCTCGAGGAGAATCGAAAACCGGGAACCTACCATCACTTCAAATACTGCAGCATCGAGAGCCGCGGCGCAACGCCATCGGCTCGTGGTCGCCGCGGAGGGGTGTGCGTCATGAATGTGGGGAATCTCGAAACTCGCGGTCGCGAGAAGGGTTCTACCAGTAGCTCCTACTGCAGGTTTCAGGCGATCCCGATAGCGTGGGTACTCGGCGTTCTGCATACGCCGAAGGCGTTGTGCACCATAGCCCAGGGTTGCCGCCGTAGCGGCTACCCTGGGTAGACAAGGTTCCGACAGCTATACCCTGACAGGGTTACGTCGCGCCGGCCTGTTCGCCGATTCTCGCACGTCAGGTTGCGGCGACCAGAGCGCAACCCCTTTGGGGTAGAAGATTTTGGCGATTCTCTCCCAGGGTAGGCGCGCAGCGCGCCAACCCTGGGCTGTGGTGCACAACGCCTTCGGCGTAACAACCACAACGAACACTGCGGCACCGAGCTACTTCGGGGGATATCCAGGCGCGTTCTGCGCACCCACAGATTTGACGCACACCCGCCGCGGAGCAGCCGCAGGGGACTACAACCCGACGATGAAGGAGACGCTGGTGGTGCCGCTGCCGCCGATGTTCAACGTGGCGATCTTCTTCGCCCCTTCGATCTGATACTCGCCGGCTTCGCTGGTGACCTGCTTGAAGGCATCCAGAACCTGGCGTACGCCGGTGGCACCAACAGGGTGGCCGCAGCCGATCAGGCCGCCGCTCGGATTGATGGGCATCTTACCGCCCATTTCAATCGTGCCGTCCTCGACCGCCTTCCAGGATTCGCCTGGCGCGGTGATACCGAAGTGGTCAATCGCCATGTACTCGGAGGTGGTGAAGCAGTCGTGCGTTTCGATGCCCTGTACGCTCCAGACATCGGCAAGGCCGGCACGGCGCAACGCATCGAGCACCGTTTGCCGCGTGTGCGGCAGCACGTAGGGGTTGTCACGGCTCTCCGCGACCTTGGCGTCGAACTCGATGGGAGCGGTGTGATGTCCCCAACCGAGGATCCTGGGAATGTCCTCCAGTTTGACGCCGCGGGGTTTAGCGTAGGCAGCGGCGGCCTTCTCCGATGCCAGAATCAACGAGGCTGCACCGTCCGTGACCTGCGAGCAATCGGAGACCTTGATGCGCCCGCCGATCAGGGTGTTGAACTTGTCGACCGAACGCGCGTGGTCTTCCGTCATGTACCAGTTGCGTGTCTGCGCCAGCGGATTGCGCTTGGCGTTGGAGTAATTCACGGCGGCAATGTGTGCCAGGTGCTCATCCTTGAGACCGAAACGCTTGTCGTACTCGTCGCCGAGGCGGCCAAACAGTTTCGGGAAAGGAAAATCGACGCCCTTGGCTTCGCGCTCGTACCAGGCCGCCGTGCCGAGGTAGTCACCGCCGGTCTTCGGATCGACGGTTTTCATCTGCTCGACGCCGACCACGAGGGCGCAGTCGTAGCGGCCGGCTTCGATCTCGGCGGCCGCCGCCAGGATGGCGATGCTGCCCGAGGCGCACGCGGCTTCATGTCGTGAGGTGGGCAGACCGGAGAAGGCCGGATCGGTGTCGACCAGAAAGGCGCCGAGATGGCCTTGCATGCAGTACAGCTCGGCCGCGAAGTTGCCGAGGTGGGCAACGTCGATGCTCTTGGGATCGACCCCGGTGGCTTGCAGACCGCCGGCGACGACCTCGCGGAGCATGGCCACGATGTGCTTGTTTTCCTTGTTCCAGTTGCGCGCGAAGTCGGTTTGATACCCACCCAGAACGTATACAGGAGCAGCCATGTTCAGCCTCCTTGCTTCACCCTGCGAAAAAACGACCGATGTTGACGTGCGGCTCGCGGAACATGGGCTCGTCAGGATGTCGCGCCGCCTGCTGGAGTACCCGCGGGACCGGCAAGTGCTGCGCTTCCAGCAATCGGATCGTGGTACGAACTCCCATTACGTCCACCAGGGCCGTTGGCGGCGCCCAGTTGAAGCCGAAGCCCATGATGCGATCGACGTCACGGGCGCTGCCGACGACCTCGTTCTCGCCCACGCGGTTCAGGCCGTAGCTGACGTAGCCGAGGATCACGCGCCGCGCCAATTCCGCCTCGGAAGAAGAGGTCTCAGCAAAAACTCGGAAGGCATCACGATAGCGCCCAATGCGGTTGAGGCGCTTCATCTCCTCGACGAAGGCGATGGGCCACACGGGAGCGTCGCGCAAGTCCTTGTAGGCTCCGGTTTGCGGATCAAGCACCAGGTTGACGGTTTGTTTGCCCTCCTTGATGCGCCGGTAGAAACCGCCGCGCTCGGGAGTCTTGTTGCCAAGGTGCCCGTGAGCCAGCAGCCGCTCCATGTATGCGGGCATGGCGAAGGTTGCGTGCGCCTCATCATTGGTGTTGGCGCAGACATTGTCGACGATCGCCTTGTGCACGTCCCAACCCACCAGATCGACGGTGGCCAGTGGCGGCATGGCGCGTCCGGTGTACGGGCCGATGAGGTAATCGGCGAAGGCCACGCCAAACTCTTCCGCCAGAATGGCCACTTCGTTGAGCACCTTGAATCCGACGCGGTTGCCGGCGAAGGCGGGCTTGTCGGCGGTGACAATGGCAATCCGTCCGAAGCGCTTCTCGAGCAAGCGGACGATCTCGGGTACCAGGCTCGGATCGGTGCCGGCATGCGGGATGACCTCGGTGCCGACGATCACGTTGGGAGGATTGAACAAATGGATACCGAGGAAGTTGCGCCGAAAGCTCTCGCTACGCCCATGCGCCATCTCGGCAATCGACAAGCCGGACGACACCGTGGCGACGAGCGAATCCGGGCGGCGGCAGCGGTCGACTCTGGTGAAGAAGTTCTTCTTGAGTTCGATGTCCTCGGCGAGGGATTCAAAGATCAAGTCGGCCTTGGCGACCGCTTCTTCCAGATCTTCGCCGTAGGTGCCGACCGAGATGCGGTCGGCGAGGCGCTGCGATTTCGCCAGGCCCTGAGCGGTGACCAAACCCTCATGCGCCTTCTCGGCCGAGCGGGCGAGAAACACCACGTTGCAGCCGCCTGCAGCAAAGATTTCACCACTGCCAGCGCCCATGGTGCCGTTGGCACCCAGAACCACGACGTCGTTGATCTCAATCATGTGTCCTCTGAGTTCGGGCCAATATATAAAATGACCACAGCAAGCGCCAGTCACCCCTTAGGCATCTCGTACGCCCCCGGGGGCTGGTTGCCTGACGCCCTGGCGAACAGATATCCTTGCCCTATGGTTCAAAGGGAAGAAACCTGGCTGATGCGGACCTATGCGGGGCACACGAACCCGCAAGCCGCCAACGCGCTGTTCCGAACCAATCTGGCGAAGGGCCAAACCGGCCTCAGCGTCGCGTTCGATCTGCCGACGCAGACGGGTTACGACTCCGATGACCCGATGGCCGCGGGTGAAGTCGGGAAGGTTGGCGTACCGATCTGCCACATCGCCGACATGGAGGCGTTGTTCGCCGACATCCCCGTGGCGAAGATGAACACCTCGATGACCATCAACGCCACTGCGGCCTGGCTGCTGGCGTTGTATGCGGCCGTGGCCGAGCGCCAGGGCGCCAACCCGCGTGAGTTACGCGGGACGACGCAGAACGATATCCTCAAAGAGTTCCTCGCACGCGGCACGTACATTTTCCCGCCGGAGCCGTCGCTGCGGCTGACGGCGGACACTATTGAATATACCGTCGAGCACATCCCGAAATGGAACCCGGTCAACATCTGCAGTTACCACCTGCAAGAAGCCGGCGCGACGCCGGTGCAGGAGCTGGCGTTTACGCTGGCGAACGCGTTTGCGGTCCTGGATCGTGTCCAGGCGCGTCCCGGCGTGGCCATGCCCAATGTGGTCGGACAAATCTCCTTTTTCGTCAACGCCGGCATCCGCTTCATCGAAGAGATGTGCAAGCTGAAGGCGTTCGTGCGCCTGTGGGATCGCTACACGCGCGAGCGCTATGGCATCGAGGATCCGATCAAGCGGCGGTTCCGCTACGGGGTGCAGGTGAACTCGCTCGGGCTGACGGCGCAGCAGCCGGAGAACAACGTCCAGCGGATTGTGCTGGAGATGCTGGCGGTGGTGTTGTCGAAGGAGGCGCGTGCCCGCTCGGTACAGCTCCCGGCTTGGAACGAAGCCTTGGGGTTGCCGCGGCCATGGGATCAGCAGTGGTCGCTGCGCATTCAGCAGGTGATGGCGTACGAGACTGACCTCCTGGAGTACGGGGGCGACATTTTCGAAGGTTCGGCCGTCATCGAGGCCAAGGTCAAGGAACTGATGGAGGGGGCCGAAGCCGAGCTGCAGCGCATCCAGCAGATCGCCGGCGCGGCCGGAAGCGACGCTTCCGCAGCCATCGAGGTGATGAAGCGGGCATTGGTGGCCAGCCATGCCGAACGGCAGCGCCGCATCGAGAGCGGTGATCTCAGCGTCGTCGGTGTGAACAAGTTCACCGAGCACGAGCCGTCGCCGCTCGTGACCGGAGAGGCGGAGAGCATTCTGGTGGTCGATCCGGAGGCGGAGCGGCGACAGGTGGAGCGGTTACGCGCCTTCCGCGCCAGCCGCAACAACGCGGAAGTCCGCGCGGCGCTCGGGGCGCTGGCGGACGCAGCCAAGACGCGAACCAACATCATGCCGGCGTCAATTCGCGCGGCGCATGCCGGCATCACCACCGGTGAGTGGGCGGCGACGTTGCGCCAGGTCTTTGGCGAATACCGGGCGCCAACCGGTCTGCAAGGCATGACATTCGCCGGCGATGGCGGAACGCTGGTGGCATTGCGAGCCCGTGTGGCGGCGGTGTCCAAGGAGATCGGCCATCCCATTCGCCTGCTGGTCGCAAAGCCTGGTCTGGATGGCCATTCGAACGGGGCAGAGCAGGTGGCGGTACGCGCCAAGGAAGCCGGGTTGGAGGTGATCTACGAGGGCATTCGGCTCACCCCGGAGCAGATCGTCGCCTCCGCGGCCGACGAAGACGTGGATGCCGTCGGGCTCTCGATCCATTCGGGATCCCACATGACCCTGGTGCCGCGCATTACCGAGTTGCTGCGCCAACGGGGCCTGGGCGATGTGCCCGTGTGTGTGGGCGGGATCATCCCGGAGAGCGACCACGACCGGCTCCGGCGCTGCGGTGTGGCGCGCATCTACACACCGGGGCAGGCGACGCTGACGCAGATCATCGGCGATATCGTCGAGGTGGTTGCCGAAGAGCGGAGACACACCGCTACGGCGGGGTGACAGACTGCTTTCGAGGCAGTGCAGCTAGAATGTCTGCTAGTGCATGACCGAAATATCTTTTTCTCGCCCAGCATACCCGCCTGAACGCGTGCTGATCCTCGGCGCGGCCGGGCGGGATTTCCACGTCTTCAACGTCTACTTTCGCGACCGTCCCGGCTACGAGGTGGCAGGCTTCACCGCAACCCAGATCCCCGGAATCGTTGGGCGCCGCTACCCACCTTCTCTCGCGGGGCCGCGCTACCCAGACGGCATCCCGATCTATCCGGAGGAGGATCTCGAAGTCCTGGTCCGCAAGCAGCACGTCGATCAGGTCATCTTCGCGTACAGTGACCTGTCGCATCTGAACGTCATGCACTTGGCCTCGCGCGCCTTGGCGGCGGGCGCGGATTTTCGTCTGCTGGGGCCGGAGCACACATTTGTGGACGCGCGCTGCCCGGTCATCTCGATCTGTGCTGTCCGTACCGGCTGCGGCAAGGGTGAGGTGGCGGAGCGGCTGGTTGCCCACCTGCGCGGCCGAGGACGTCGTGCCGTCGTGATTCGTCACCCGATGCCATACGGCGATCTGGAGCAGCAGGTCATGCAGCGCTTTGCCACGACCGAGGACTGCGACCGATACGCCTGTACGATCGAGGAGCGCGAGGAGTACGAGCATCATCTGGCGCACGGGGCGGTGGTCTACGCCGGTGTGGATTACGAGCGGATCGTGCGTGCCGCGGAGGCCGAAGCGGACGTCATCATTTGGGACGGTGGCAATAACGACCTGCCATTCATCCGCCCGGGTCTCGAAATCGTGGTCGTCGATCCGCACCGCGCCGGACACGAGCTGGCCTACCATCCCGGCGAGGCCAACTTCCGGCGCGCCCACGTTCTGGTGATCAACAAGGTCGACTCCGCACTCGTGGAAGGGATCCGCCGTGTGCTAGATAACGCCGCCGCGATCAATCCAGGCGCGACGGTGGTGCAGGCGCGCTCGGACATCCAACTCGATCATCCCGAGATGGTGCGTGGACGGCGCGTCCTGGTGGTGGAGGACGGACCCACACTGACGCATGGTGAGATGAGCTACGGCGCCGGCGTCATCGCGGCGCAGTCTTACGGTGCAGCCGAGCTGATCGATCCGCGCCCGTACGCGGTCGGCTCGCTGCGGGAATGCTTCGAACGCTATCCCTGGATCGGAAAGGCGTTACCGGCCGCGGGCTATTCCGCCGCCCAAGTGGCCGAGCTGCAGGAGACCATCGCCCGGACACCCTGTGATGTCGTGCTGATCGCAACGCCGGTGAACCTGGGGCGCCTCATCAACATCCGCCAGCCATGCGTCCGAGCGACCTACAGGCTCGTCGAAGTGACACACCCGGACCTGGCTGAGCTTGCCGACGCTTTCCTGGAGCACAGCCGGTGACGGCGCCGATTGTCGTTGCGCTCGGCGGCAACGCCTTGCTGCGTCAAGCCGACGCAGGCACGGTCTTCGATCAATCGCGGCGCTCCAGCGACGCCGCGAGACCCATTGCACAACTGATTGCTCGCGGTCTGCCCGTGGTCATCACGCACGGCAATGGGCCGGTGGTGGGGAACATCTTTCTGCGGCATGAGCACAGCGCACGGACGATCCCGCCGATGCCGCTCGACGTCTGCGGTGCCGAATCCCAGGGCAACATCGGATATCTCCTGAGCGTGGCCTTGGACAACGCGCTGGTGCAGGCCGGTGTCTCGGCCACGACAACCACCGTCCTCACCCGTGTGCTGGTGGCGTCTGAAGATCCGGCGTTTGGCCAGCCGACAAAGCCAATCGGTGGTTTCCTGACCGAAGAGGAGGCGCGCCGGTCCCCATATCCCGTCGCTCGCGACGCCGACCGCGGCTACCGCCGGGTCGTCGCTTCGCCGCAGCCGCAGCACATCGTTGAGATCGCTGCGATCCGGGCGCTGCTTGCGGATGGTGTCATCCCGATCGCGGTCGGTGGCGGCGGTGTGCCGGTTGTCCGCCGGCCCGACGGTAGCCTTCTTGGCATCGAAGCGGTGATCGACAAGGACCTCGCCAGCAGCTTGCTGGCGCGCGAGCTGAAGGCCGATGCGCTCCTCATCCTCACCGACATCGATTGCGTGTATCTCGACTTCCTGACATCCAGACGGCGGCCGGTTGCGCGAATGACGACGGCAGAAGCGCAACGGCATTTCTCCGCTGGTGAATTCCTTCCCGGCAGCATGGGTCCGAAGATCGAAGCGGCGATCGAGTTCCTGCACGCCGGCGGCAACCGTGTCGTGATTTGTTTACCGGAACAACTCGATGCGGCACTGCGTGGCGAAGCGGGGACGACGATCACCAACGCCGTTGATCTTTGCGAGCCGCGTTCCACATGATACTCTCCGCGCCAACGTTGCCGGTGAAGGTGCCTGGGGGTTGGGATGGAGTTAGAGGCCGAAGTTCTCAAGCGGCTGCTGCTGAGCCGCCGTCAACTGTTGGGTTACGCCGCGGCTGGCGCGGCCGTTACCGTGGCGCGCCCGCTCATGCGCTCCGCAACGGCAGGTGCAGCGGCAGCTCCTTCCGTGTCACCGGGCGGGTTCCTTACCAGCAGTGAGTTGGCGATAGTGGATGCCGCCACGGCGAGTATCATCCCGACGGATTCCAGTCCGGGTGCCCGCGAGTGCGGCGTGGTCAATTACATCCAGAGCATGCTCAGCTTCATGCCGGGCAGTGATGCCAACTGTGATCACCAGGTGAATGCGGCTGACATTGTGGCAACGGTGACGCGTTCGGGTGGCCAGCCGGGGTCGTGTCGAGACGGCGGCGACGTGGACGGCAACGGCGCGGTCGATCAGAGCGATGTCGTTGCGGCAGAGGCCGCAGTGTTCGATGCGCGGCCGGTGTTTGCGGGCGGGCCGTTCAGCGGCCGCCAACCGCAGCCGCACTCTCCCACGGCAGGCATGTCGTGCGGTACGTGCCACGGCATTCCATTTGAAAACTCAGGACCGGCGACACTGGCCTTCGCCGCCGGCTCCACCGTCGACAATTATCCCCCGAAGTTCTTTACCGAGTTTTTGCCGCTGTCCCGTCTGCATGCCTTGAGCTGGAAAATTCGTATTCTGGGTGCTTCGGCGGTGCCGGCGGTTGCCGGCAACCCGCTGGCGACCAGCTCGATCGATGTCGATCTGCGCAACAAGTATCGTACCGGTCTGGCGCAGCTCGATACGCTCAGCCAGACCACGTACGGTTCCAACTTCGTTCAACTCACGGCCGTGCAAAAAGCCAACGTCCTGAATAAGGCCGATCAAAGCTTCGTCACATTGCTCACCTACCACACCGTCGAGGGCATGTTCTCCGCCCCGGAATACGGCGGCAACCGCGACCAGCTGGGTTGGCAGCTCATCGGTGTCGACGGCGATAGCCAACCCTTGGGCTACACGATCTACGACGAATCGATTGGCGGCTACCGTGAACGGCCGGACAAGCCGAACTCGGGTCCGAACCCCGATGAAACTTGTCAGGGTTTCAGCGCTAACGTCCGCAGCTTTCTGACCACGCTGGTCACCCTGGGCCCGGTGAACGATCCCACGATGAAGCCCGCCAAGGTCTTCCTTTCCCCGTATTGCTTCGAAGTGTAGTCATGAGCCTCCCGTCGACTGTACCGGGTGTCCTCGGCAACGATAGCCTCAGCAGCTTCGACGTGCTGATCATCGGCAGCGGAGCGGGTGGCTCCGCTGCGGCGTATAAGTTGACCGCGGAAAAGACGAGCTGGAACGTGTTGATCCTGGAAGCTGGCGTGAATCCTTTTCCCGGGCTGGATCGGGTGGACGGACACACGGTGGCCGGGGTCGGTGGAATTCCCTGGCCGCTGTTCAGCAACGACGAGCTGAAGATGTCGATCCGGGGCTTTGTGCGCCAGGACCCGCTTCTCGAGCCGCGCACGTTCCGGCAGACGGAGAGTGAGACGGCAAAGGCGGATCCTGACGTGAATGTGTTGACCCGCAACGTCGGCGGAGCGGCGGTCATCTCGGGCGTGGGATATCCGCGCTTCACCGAGGTGGACTTCCGGCTGGACTCGGCGCTGGCGGCCGCGGGCCGCAGTTACTCCAACACCAGTTTCGCCGACTGGCCGCTGGCATACGGCGATCTGGTACCGTTTTACGAGGAGGCGGAGCGCCTGTCCGGCGTTGCGGGCACGGCAGAGGGCCCCGATGCCGATCCGTTCTCTTCGCGCGGCGCGGCGCCATTTCCGATGCCGCCGCAACCGCCGATGTACGTGGGTCGTGTACTTGCCAATGGGGCGAAGAAACTCGGGCGGGGTTACTCCCCGTTCAACCTGCCCTCCGCGGTGAACACCCAACCGTACGATGGCCGCTCGCCGTGCGTGAGTTGCGGCTATTGTTCAGGCTACGGCTGTGCGCGCCATGCCAAAGGCTCACCGGCGGTCACCACCTTACGCAAGGCGTTGCTCACGGGACGATGCCAGCTCCGCTACAACGCGCACGTGACGCGGTTGCTCCTTGAAGGCACCCGGGTCACCGGTGTCGAGTACGTCGATGACAACGGGCAGACGCAAACGGCGAGGGCGGACCGGGTCATCTTGGCTGCCAGTCCGATCGAGAGCGTACGGCTCTGCCTGCTCTCGGATCCGAGCGGTCCCGGTGTCGGCAATTCGACGGGGCACCTCGGGCGTCACATGACTTTCCATTATCAGACGATCGGTGTCGGCATCTTCAAGCAACGTTTGCATGGAGACCGAGGCCGGTCCGTGACCCATGCGATCAGCGACTTTCGCGGCATCATGCCGGGCGGTGTTGATTTGGCGGCAGACCGGCCGCTCGGCGGCATCGTCGAGTTCGGGACCTCGTCCGAACCGATCACGGCGGCCCGGCAGAGCTTGCGTCCGGAGGCGCTGGCGTTCGCCTCACTCCGGCAGGTGTCCCTGAAGCAACTGCTGGTCGAGAGCCCGTTCAACGCGCATATCGCGGTGATGATCATGCAAGGTGAGGACGCACCGCAGCCGACGAACCGGATTGATCTGGATCCGAGCGTCACGGATATCTACGGACAGCCGGTGCCGCGGCTGACGTACAAGAATCACAAGGATTTCGAGCTGGCCGCGTCGTCGTTCTACAAGCAGAAGATGCTCGACATTTTCGGGGCAGCGGGAGCGCAGTTCGGCTTCTTCAGCCCGTTCGACCCGGCCGTTCCGCCACAGTCACGCCATGTCCTGGGCGGATTGCGCATGGGCACGGACCCGGCCCAGTCGGTGTGCGACCCCTACGGAAAGTTTCACGATATCGACAATCTCTACTGCGCTGACGGCGGTGTGTTCGTGACCGGCTCCGGATACAATCCAACCCTGACGATCATTGCGGTGGCGTTGCGGACGGCCGCGTCGATGACCTAGGGCTGCGCCCCGCATCTTTTCGGCGGGACCGCTCCCCCCTTCGACTCCGCTCAGGACACGCGTTGGGTCGCTGCGAACGGCTGCGGACGACAGTCCACTCAAATGGAACAGTTTCGGAACACCAAGCGTCGCTACGCGGCAAGTTTCTCCTGGCATCTGCGTGGTGTGGAACGCTATCCTGAGGCTGTGGAAATGCGTCGGTGGTGCTGCATATGCGTGAGCGGCCTGGCCTTCTTGAGCGCCAGCGTGGCAGCCTTGCCGTTGCTCAACCAGCAGGCGCTGCAGGGCTCAGGCCAGCCTGTCGTTTCGGCTCCGGAAAATCCAGCGAACCCATTCCGAGCGGACGACGGCGGCCCCGTCGCGCCACTGCGCCAGCTGATCGAGTGCCAGCGGCAGGCGAGAAATGTGGAAGCCAGACGGCGCTGGCAGATAGTGGCGGACTTCTACCGCCGGCGCTCCTACGCCTTGGCATGGAGCTACGACGGTAGGTTGTTGCCCGACGCCGCCGAACTGCTC
>DASVHW010000121.1 GCA_036382395.1 Candidatus Binatia bacterium
CGCAGATCCGAACGCTATCGCCAACAGATTCGTCGCAAGCTGGCGGCCTACCACAGCCACGTCCAGCTCGGATGCATCGCCCAGGGCCTGCTTCAGTACCTGGCGATCTCCTGCAGCTCCACGGTCTGGCAGCTCTTCCGCAGCTGGCTACGCACGATGCACACCGATCGTCCACCTTCTGAACTGGTCGTCGCGCACGCCTTGCGTAGCAGCCTTCCCGAATTTCTCGCTGCCTCACCCCTGGATGCCATCCTCGCGAAATTCCTGCGCCACAAGATCTACGCCCGTGCCCACCAGGCCCCACAACGCATCGCCGCCTAGACGCTCAGCCACGAACGTGGCACTGTCCAGCGGTGTACTGGTCGACTCTATTGCCCGTCGAGCTGGGACAGCGAGGCGCTGGTGACTCATGACATGGTGGCAATCGGCTCAACGGGCGTATGAGATCCTGCACCAACAGGGACTGTGGGTGCTGTGGTTGAAGCTGCTCGGCGAGTTGGGCTACCGCCGCGTCGTGCTGCTGGAGCGCCCGGTCGACGGCCGTGCCGCGTTCCCTGCTTCGCGCCTACCGGTCACCGTCAGTCTATTGTGCGACAACGAAGTGGAGGAGTACGCGGCCTTCTACCCCGGCGCCGACCCCGCGGAGATCCGGCGGCGTCTTGGCGCCGGTCACCGATGCTTCGCCGTGCGCTATCGCGGGCGTCTCGTCCATACCGGCTGGGTGGCCACGGGTCGGGTGTGGATTGAATACCTCCGGCGCCGCTGGGATCTGGCTCCCGAGGAGGCATACGTGTACGAACTATTCACCGCGCCGCCGTATCGCAACCTGCGAGTCGGCGCGGTGCGGGCGACCGAGGAGACGCGTGTACTCGCCGGAGAAGGATACCGGCGCGTCACCGCGGTGGTCTGGCCCGAGGACGGTGCCGCCGTTCGCCACGCAGCCATCGGGGGCTTTCGGCCGGTGGGGGTAATCGGCTACATCAAGCTCTGGCGCTGGCGTCACGATTTCACCAAGCTCGATCCCACGGAGCCGCTGGCTGCTCGCGCGGCCAATCTGTACTGGGACCGGGTGCACCGAGATCTCCACGAGCGGCCCCGCTATTTGGATGAGTTTCTCGGCACCCTGAAGCGCACGGCGTACCTGGATCTCATCGCGCGCTGGGGCGGCCTCCCGTCCGCCGGCCGGGTGCTGAAAACCGACCTGTTCGAGGAATCCATGGGAACCGCCGACGCGTTCGCCACCCACCTCTGCGCGTCGGGCAACACCGTGATCGGCATGGATCTGTCCCCGGCGATGGCAGCGCGGGCGCGGGAGCGAAACCCGGAACGGCTGCGCTACGTGGCGTGCGACGCACGGCATTTACCTTTCGCGAACAACAGCTTTGCGCTCGTGGTCTCGCCGTCCACGTTGGATCACTTTCCTGAGCCCCGCGACCTGCATCGGAGCCTCCGAGAGATCGCCCGCATTCTGGCGCCGACGGGGCGCCTCATCATCACGCTCGACAACCGGCAAAATGTGTTCGACCCACTGCTGCGACTGGCGATCCGCCTGCGGTGCGTGCCCTTCTACATCGGCCGCTCATACATGGTGCGGGAGCTGCGGCGCGAACTGGAGGCGGCAGGTTTCACCGTAGAGGATACCGGCGCAATCGTTCATCATCCTCGGATGATGGCGGTGGCCGCCGTGGGAATTGCGAATCGTTTGGGCTGGCAGCCGCTCATACGCGGCGTGCAGCGTGCCCTGACCGCCGCGCAGCGGCTCAACGGCAGTCGCTGGCGTTACTACACGGGTTGCTTCGTTGCCGCCAAAGCGGCACGTAACTTACCGAACACGGGAGCCGTCTGATGTCGCATTGGCTCGCCAAAGGCTACTGGAACGCCTTCACGCTGTGGCACGCCCTGGATGAAGCGCGACTGCCGTATCGGCCTATGGACGAGTTGACCGCCATCCAGAACCGGCGGGTGCAACGCATGGTGGCGCACGCCTACGCGACGGTCCCCTACTATCGCGACGTGATGGACGCCGCCGGGTGGCGGCCGGAAGATTTTCAGACGGCGGCCGATCTTACCCGCTTGCCGGTCATCACGAGCGCACAGGTGGCCGCCGCACCGGAACGCTTCCTCTCGCGTCAGTACGCGACGCGGCTGGGCGTGCAGCTACAATCGAGCGCCACGACGGGGCAGCCGAAGCAGATCCGCCACGACGCGGCATCGGCGTTCTACTCGATGGCGTACGGGCAGCGTGAGCGCATCGTGGTGGCGCACTTCACGGGACGGCTCTACGGTTTCCGCGAGCTCATCATGTACCGACCGACTGGCATCCAAACGCAGCTGCGCCGGTTCTATGAGGCGTATTCCTGGGTGCCCCGAGCAATGGATTTTCAGCGCGGTGTGTTCGCGCCGGATGGTTCCTTCGAATCCGCCGTGGCTCACATCAACGCGTTCCAGCCGGACGTGCTCCGGGGCTACGGTTCGCATGTCGGGCCGCTCTTCCGTTGGGCCTGGGAACGGAACGTCGCGCTCTTTCGGCCCAAGCTGGTGTTCTACGGAGGTGATTCGATGCCGGATGCGGACCGCGTGCTGATCGAGCGGCAGGTCGGCGCTCCGGTCTTGTCGGCCTACAGCGCCGCCGAGGCCTTGCGCCTGGCATTTCAGTGCGAACGCGCCGAGGGCTTTCACGTCGATGTGGACCAGGTGGCGATCTGGGCGCGCGGCGACGACGGCAAGCCGGTTGGCCCGGGCGGCCGCGGCGAGATCATCTTCTCCAACCTGATCAACCGCGCCACCGTCTTGCTCAATTACAGGCTGGGTGACGTGGTGACGTTGGGGCGCGGGGCCTGCGCGTGCGGCCGGACCCTGCCACTCATCGAGTGCGTCGATGGGCGGTGTGACGACCTTGTGGCGCTGCCCGACGGCCGGATGCTGCATTCACGCACCATCTTGCGCGGACTCTTCGAAGCCCCTGGGTTGGTCCAGATGCAAGTCATCCAGGAGGAGCTGCGCCGTTTCCGGTTACGGGCCGTCTGTGCTGCGGGAACGGATTGGGACAACACGCGCCCGCGGCTGATTGCCACCATGGTGAAGATGTTGGGCGACGATGTCGTGGTAAATGTCGAGCAGGTCGATGCGATTCCCCGCTCGCCAGGCGGCAAGGTCAGAACAGTCATTTCGCACTGCAGCGGCCGCGAAGCGTAGGCGGATCTTGGCTGCCCCGAGCCGCCAGACGTCCTTCACTCGGAATTGCGCCGCGGCTCCGTCAACTCTTCGCCATCCCAATATGCCCGGCATCCGCGCGCACGACGCACACCTTCTCGCTGAAGTCCTCGAAGAAATAGCCGGAGCCCCCTTCGCTCACGACTTGCAGCAGCTTGTCAGGATTGCGTACGCGAATGCCCCCCAGCACATGCACGCCGCGGCTGAAGAACGGCGGCGGCCACGGGCTTGTGCCGCCGAGAGCCCGGTGGAGCGCTTGCGATGGCGGGGGTGTGGTTAATCTGTTGAAGCGCGAAGCGTGGTGGGGCAACGGGGCCGACCTCATTTCTTCTGTTGCTAACCGTTCCACAGGTCCGGGTCGATCGTGACGCACCAGGGTCCACCGCCTCAAGGGCAACGGCCTCCAGTAATTCCGAACTTCAACCGAGCGGATATCTATAACTCCGGATGCCGTGACTACGATCGACGCGAGGTGACCAGTCGCCATGAGCAAGCGGCTTGAAAATTTCAGCGGGATGTTCAGGCCTTGCATTCAGCGCCGTCCCCGAAGAGCCAGCAGCACTCCGCCGGCATTGTCAGTGGTGCGAGACGGGTTCGGTGGGAACAGCCCGTAGCCATACCCCACCCGACCGTCCCGCTCTGGCACAGCCTATGCTACGCTATGGTGTGGTGACCTGAGGACAGGTCATGGACTGCGGCCGGACCAATAAGAACATCGTGGCTTATTCTCTGTCTAAGAGTCGGGCGGGGCGGATACGGAGGCGACACAATGAAACAGTTACTTGTAGGGACAATCGTTTTGGGGTTGGCAATTGTCGTTCCTACGGCAACAATGGCAGAGGTAGATATAAGTGTTGGGATTTCTCTGCCACCACCCATCGTATTTGAGGCACCTCCAGATGTAATAGTGATGCCTGATACGAACGATGTGTACGTTGTCCCTGATATAGATGTGGACATGTTTTTCTGGAATGGTTGGTGGTGGCGTCTATGGGAAGGTCATTGGTATCGCTCGCATTATTATAACCGGGGTTGGGGCTATTATAGAAATGTTCCGAGTTTTTATTTTGATATAGAGCCAGGGTGGAGAGGATATTACAGAGACCATAATTGGTACGGACACCGGTGGAACTATGAACGGATTCCTAACCAGCGACTTGAACAGAACTGGAAGAGCTGGCGGAATAATCGACATTGGGAAAGGCAAGGAACCTGGGGCATCCAGGGCTATCAACCTCGACCGCAACAACAGAGACAGGAACTGAGACATCAAAGGCAAGAGCAATACCAACAGAGGCCTGAGGTCCAGCGACAACACCTACAACAACAAAGGCCACCACGGATTCAGCAACCTCAGGGACCGCGGCCACCACAGGCGCAGCAGCCTCAGAGGCAAAGACAGCAGGTTCAACAACCTCAGAGACCGCGGCCACCACAAGCGCAGCAGCCTCAGAGACAAAGACAACCTCAGGTTCAACAACGACAACAACAAAGGCAACCACAGCCACCTCAGAGACAGAGGCAACCGCAACAACAGCGTCCTCAACCTCGAAGCCAGCAACACCAGGGGGAATCACAACACCAACAGTCTCAATGAAAACCTGAAGGCGGGGATGCGGAACATAGAACAAGAAGTTTCAAAAACGTCGCCATCTATAATATCACCAAGGGAACAAAGGGCTGAGTGGTGAAACCGACAATAAGGAGGGAGTATGAAACGTATGCTGTCTGTATTGCTTGTTGGGCTGTTTGCGGCGGGTATGCTCACTGGCTGTCCATGGTGGCGAAGGGACCGTGACCAGCGCGGCCAGGAGGGCGGGTACCAACACGGCCAAGAGGGCAGATACCAGCACGGCCAGGAGGGCGGGCATGATGATCGTGGGCACGATGAGCGCGATAGATATTGACCTGCTTGCCGTTAGGGACATCGCCCTTTGACAGGAAAAGGTCTTTTCCGGCGTGGGAGGGTGCCAGGCAAATTCGTGTAATGTTACACCTGATCTGTCTCGGAATCCGCGGGAAGATGGAAAACTGATTACGTTGTCTTCGGGATGACCAAACGGGGACAGGACTCTTGGCGCGCTCGGGCCAAGCCCGGCTTACTTCCACGCCGTCTTCCACGTCCGCCGAAAACGCCTTGCGCGAGCACCGTACTGAGCCAAGCATATGGTTGCCCTGCGACCCAGACTCCTTATTGCAGGACGCTTCCCATCAGCCGAATTCAATTGAATCTTGTGGCGCGACGACTAGCCTGAAGACATGTGCCGCGCACGCAACACGCCGGAGGCGCAATACCATGACCATTTCAGTTACAACACCATTGGATTTCCGCACTAAGTCTTCCGCTCGAGTCCTCCGGCGAATGCTAGTCGCCTTGATGATCAGCGCGGTGTGGCTCGTCGCTGCGCGCGCGACGGCGATGCCCGGTTCGCAGCTGCAGGCGCGGCTGACGACCAACAAGGGCTGCTTCGAAACCGGCGACGCGCCGACCTTTATCGTTGGCGAGAGGCTCATCGTGAGCCTGCACATCGATAGCGCCACGTTCACTCAAGCGAACGCGAGGCTGTTTGCGATCAAGCCAAACGGCTTCGTTAGCGTATTTGGTCTGGGATCGCTCATGACGAATCAGGGCTTTGCCCTGGCGGCCCAGGTTGGTGCGCCGGCGGGATTGCATGAACTGCTGTTGACGGCCAGGGCTGGTACGGTGAGCAGTACGCGCGCGTGTACCTTCGAAGTCCTGAACGTCCCGACAACCCCGCCGCCTACGGCGACGACAACCAGCACGCCGATACCGACGAATACACCGACGGCCAATACAACGCCGCCGACCATCACACCGGCCGCGGCGCTACAACCGCACGTCACCACCGATCGCGGTTGCGAGGAGACGGGGCAGCATCCGACGTTCACTGTCGGAGAGCCGATCACCGTGTCATTCGACATTGCCAGCGACGTCGTCTCAGAGGCCGGTGCGACGCTGTTTGACATTCTGGCCAACGGCTTCGTCAACACCTTCTCGTTCGGTTTCGTGGCGACGAATCAGCCCCACACTTTCCATGCGACGGTCGCGCCACCGACGGGTGTCGAAGTGCTGAAACTGCGCGCCAGCGCCTTCGGGGTGCCCTCGGCCTCGAGCTTCTGCAGCTTCTCTGTGGTCCCCGTGCCGAGCCGCACACGTACGCCGACGTGTACGGCAACGCGAACGCCGACCAACCCCATACCGGTGGCAACCGCGACGGCGACGCCCACGGCGACACTGTGAGGCACTCGTCTCAGCCGGGTGGAAAATCGTAGATGAGTGCGACAGCTCCAAAGGCGTCCGGCTCGTGCTCGTCGAGCGCGCGGACCTGGCACCGCCGCATCATCCCCTCATCCCGGTCACCGCTGCCGCCATCGGAATCAATCTCATGAGTCGCCTTTCGTCGCCGTGTCTCGAAAACACGCTGGGACACAGGTATGATCCGGGGACGGACGAGGAGAGAGGTCGATGACGAGGAACGCGGTGAAAGTTCGGCACCCGCACATTGAGGTTCGAAAAGGCTTCTGCGGGGAGCTTCTGGAAGAACTTGTCCTTCAGCAACACGTGGCAGTTGCTGTATGACGCGCCGCGCTCTCAAGGCCTGAAGGAAAGGAGGATCGACCAACTGGCGATCATATTGGTGTGTTATGTGGTCCTGACCCAGTTGGTGAAGACCTGGTTTTACCGCAGATTTGGCGAATGACAGATCCTATGAGCGTCCTGGCGATCAACGATGGCTGGTCGAGCATCAAGCGCAGCGGACGGCGGACGACTCTCAGGCGGATCTGGCTATAGCGGTTTCTCCCGAGTCAGGAGCCTCGCCAGAAATTTGGCCGACCGGCGGAACGTCCATGGCAGGGATTCGGCCCGGACAAGTCGCGCGCCTTCGGGATGATACTCCAGCACGAGTTTGCGCTCGTGGAAGGCCTCGAGTTCAGTGCGGTGCGCGACGCTCACCACCGTGGTTTCCGGGAGCCGCTCCAGGAGCAGTCGCATCAGAACTCCCTGGCTCAACGGATCGAGCGCCGACGTGGCTTCGTCCATCACCACGAGGTTGGGTCGCTGAATGAAGAGGCGGGCAAAGGCGAGCCGCTGCTTCTCGCCGCCGGACAGGATGTGTTCCCAACCCGTATCTTCGTCGAGACGGTCGAGGAAATGACCGAGGCCGACGTCTTCCACCGTTTTGCGGACGACCGCATCATCAACCGCCTCGGGAGAGAGCGGATAGGTCACCGCACGCCGCAGCGTTCCGAGCGGCACATAGGGCTGCTGCGGCATCAGGAACAACCCCTCGAATTTGACGAAGATCTCTCCTGTACCCCACGGCCACAGGCCGGCAATCGCCCGCACCAGCGTGCTCTTGCCGGTGCCGGACGCGCCGGCGACGAGCACCTTTTCGCCGGGAGCGATCTCGACGTCGGCGTCACTCACAACGGCGCTGCCATCGTCCAACGTCACCGAGAGGTTATGCAGCCGTAGTACGCCGTCTGCAGCGGGCCTGCGAACGATTCGGCCGCTGGTTTCTTCGCCCTCAGCACGTTCCAAGCGATCCAGTGACACCAGCAGGGACGCGAGCCGGCGTGCCGAAGCTGTCCAATCCGCCAGCCGCGGATAGTTGTCGACCAGCCAGCTGAATGCCGTCTGGACGATGATGAACGCGGAGGCCGCCTGCATGACCTCGCCGAGCGACATCGTCCCGGCCACATACTTGGGGGCGCACAGGAGAATCGGAACGACCGGGACGAAGCCGCTACTGGCCTGCGATACGATGGTGGTGCGGATGTACTGCCCAATCAGCTCGCGCCAACGCTGCAAGACCATGGTGAATCCCGTGTTGAGGCCGGCGCGTTCTTCGGCCTCGCCACCGAGCATGGCGATGCTTTCGCCGTTCTCGCGTAGGCGCGTGAGCGCATAGCGGTACTCCGCCTCCGCCTGGTTCTTGTTCGCTGATACGACGACGAAGCCGCGGGCCAGGACGACCATCGACCCACTGGCCAGCACGGCGTAGGTGACGGCCGCGATGACCAGGAAACCGGGGATGGTCACGGTCGTGCTGCCGACCTCGAAGGTCAGGGCACCGCCGATGAACCACAACACGCCGACGAAGGTGATCACCGACAAGACGGCAGAGAAGAGCCCGATCGCAAACTCCACCGGGGCCTCGCATGCAATCCGCAGATCCTCGGCGACGCGATATTCAGGGTTGGCATGGTCGCCGGGGACCAGGTTGAGCTGATAGTAGCGGCCGCCGGCGAGCCACCGATCGAGCACGTGAGCGTTCAACCAGTCGCGCCAATTCCGCTGCGTGGTCAGTTTTGCGTAGGTGGCCCCCGCCGCGATACCGATGCTCGCGAGGGTCAGCGGAAGAAAGATCAGCGATTGGTACAGGACGCCGCGGCCATCTCTTTTGTCGAGCGCATCGAACATAGCCCGATGCCAGACGTTGACCCGGTATTGAAGAACGATATTCAGCAGCGCAATCGCGATCACGGCAAGCGTCAGTGGCCACGCGCTTCGCGCGCCACCTTTGCGCCAGAAGCCGAGCGCCGCTTCCCAAAAACGCGCGACGAGAAGCTGTCCCGTTTGTCGGTCGTCCATCAATGCGCTCTTCACTGTCCGATCGGC
>DASVHW010000122.1 GCA_036382395.1 Candidatus Binatia bacterium
ATCGCCGTCCTGTCGGATGAGGCGCGCGAAGCGCAGGTGGAGCAAGCGCGGGCACTTGCGACGCAGCGCAAGACCGAAATCGACGCCAAGCGCAGGCTGATCGAGAGCGGCGCCTTGCCGAAGCTCGAGCTGGTCAATCTCGAATCGCAGCAGAAGGCGGCAGATGCAGCGCTTGCCGCCGCGGAAGCCGAGCGCGAGCGTGGTGTCGTCCGCGCGCCCTGGGCGGGCGTCGTTAGCGACGTGCCGGTCGAGGTCGGCCAGGCGACGTTCTCCATGGCGGGACGAGAGATCGCGCAGATCGTGGCGCTCAATCCCATGCTGGCGGTGGTTGAGGCACCCGAGCGCAAGCTCGCCGGTATTAAGGTCGGCGACGCCGCTGACATCCGCCTAGTCACCGGCGAGACCGTGACGGGCCGCATCCGCTACGTCGCTAAATCGGCGAGCCCAACCACCCGAACCTATCGCATCGAGGTCCAAGTGGAGAACGCCGCTGGCAAAATCCCTGATGGGATCACCGCAGAAGTCGTGATCAAGATGGCGTCAGTGCCGGCGACGCGCGTACCACGCTCGGCCCTAATCTTCTCGGCCTCGGGCGACCTCGGAGTCCGCGTCGTCGATGCCGGCGGCAAGGTGGCTTTCGTCCCTGTGGCGATCGCCGAGGACGGGCAATCGTCAATGTGGGTCGGCGGCGTCGAGGACGGCGCCCGCGTCATTGTGCAAGGCCAGGACTTCGTGCGCGAGGGCTTGCCGGTTGAAACCGTCGCAGCAGCGGTCGCAGAGAAGACCGCCGGCAATTGACCCACGACGCCTGGGCCGATGCGAAGCCGGCTCGGCAGATCAAGGAATCGACCAGAACACCCGCATGTCCAAGATTATCGATTACGCCATCAGCCATGCACGGCTCACTGTCGCGGTGCTCCTGTTCGTGCTCGCCGCTGGCTTCGTCGCCTATGTGACGATCCCGAAGGAGGCGGAGCCCGACGTCAAGATCCCGATCATTTACGTTCAACTCACTCAGCGTGGGATCAGCCCGGAGGATGCTGAGCGGCTGATGCTGCGACCGGTCGAGACGCAGCTGAAGTCCGTGAGCAACGTGAAGGAGATGCGCTCGACGGCCTACGAAGGTGGAGGCTACGTACTGCTCGAGTTCGAGGCCGGCTTCGATTCAAAGTCCGCCCTCGCCGACGTGCGCGCCAAGGTTGACGACGCCAAACACGATTTGCCGAAGGATACCGACGAGCCGTCGGTGCAGGAGGTCAACCTCTCGCTCTATCCGGTGCTGGTGGTGGCGCTGTCCGGCGACGTGCCCGAGCGCACCATGTTGCACATCGCCCGCACGGCGAAGAACATGATTGAGCAGGCTCCGGGCGTGCTGTCGGCGGAGCTGCGCGGCTCGCGCGATGAGGCGGTAGAGATCGTCGCCGAGCCGATGTTGATGAAGAGCTACAACGTCTCGCTCGACCAACTCGTTGCGGTGACCCAGGCGTCCAACAGCCTTGTGGCCGCTGGCGCGCTCGAGGGCCGGACCGGCCGTTTTTCCGTCAAGGTGCCATCCCTGATCGAGAAGCCGGCGGACGTTCTCAACATCCCCATCATTTCGTCGCCCGGCGCGTCTGTGACGCTGGGTGACATTGCGCAGGTCAAGCCGACTTTCAAGGACGCCACCGGCATCACCCGCGTCAATGGCAAGCCCGCTATGACCATCGAGGTATCGAAACGCTCCGGCGCCAACCTGATCGAGACAGTCGACGGCGTGAAGAAGGTGGTCGAGCAGATCAAGACCACGTGGCCCGCGGGCGTACAGGTGACCTTCACCCAGGACAAGTCGAAGTTGATTCGGCAGATGTTGAGCGATCTGCAGAACTCGGTGGCGACCGGTGTGCTGCTGGTAGCGGTGATCGTCTTATTTGCCCTCGGTTTCCGCGCCTCTTTGTTCATCGGCATCGCCATTCCGGCGTCGTTCCTCGCCGGCGTGCTCGGGCTCCAGCTCGCAGGGCTTACGGTGAACATCGTCGTGCTGTTCTCGCTCATTCTCGCCGTCGGCATGCTGGTCGACGACGCCATCATCGTGTCGGAATTCGCCGAACGGCGGATGTCGGAAGGCATGGCGCCGAAGGACGCCTACACGCTGGCGGCTAAGCGTATGGCCGGCCCAGTGATTGCCGCCACCGCCACCCGCATCGCCGCCTTCTCGCCGCTGCTGTTCTGGCCGGGCGTGGTGGGGCAGTTCATGAAGTACCTGCCGATCACCCTGATCGCGACACTGTCGGCGTCGCTGGTGGTCGCCCTCCTGTTCACCCCGACTCTCGGCGTGCTACTCGGCAAGGCGACGCCGGTGTCGCATGACGATCGGACCTCGGACAAAGGTCCCTATATGCGCACTGTGCGCTTGGCGCTGCGTCACCCCGGCATGACGTTGGCACTAGCAGCCTTCCTGCTGATCGCCGTGCAGGTCACTTACGGCGCGTTCGGGCGCGGCGTCGAGTTTTTCCCCAGCGTCGAGCCGGACTACGGCCAGGTGATCGTCCACGGTCGCGGCAACCTATCGATCGAAGAGAAGAACAAAGTGGTGGGCACGGTCGAGGAGCGGGTGCTGGCGTTCGACGGCCTCAAAACCGTGTACACTCGCGTGGGCGAGCAGCCGCGAGGCTCCAGCGAAATAACCGAGGATACGATCGGCGTCATCCAGTTCGAATTCGCCGATTGGAAGGTGCGTCCACCTGCGCATCAGATCATGGACGCGATCCGCGCCAAGACCGCTGACATTCCCGGCATCCTGGTCGAGGTGACGGCGCCGCGGGCCGGGCCGCCCACCGGAAAACCGATCCAGGTGCAATTGTCCGCTATCAATCCCGATCAATTACCGGCGGCGGCGAAGACGGTCGCGGCGATCCTGGCGAGCCGCAGAGACATTCGCGACCTCGACGACGGTCAGCCGCTGCCCGGCATCGATTGGAAGATCAGCGTCGACAAGGCGGAGGCGGCGAAGTACGGCGCTGGCGTCGGTATCGTCGGCACTGCCGTGCAGCTCGTCACCAATGGCGTCAAGATCACCGAGTACCGCCCGTCCGACAGCGACAAGGCGGTCGACATCATCGTGCGTTTCCCGCAGGACCGGCGCAGCCTCGACCAGATCGACGATTTGCGCGTCCAAACGGCGTCCGGCAGCGTGCCGATCGGCAATTTCGTCAGCCGATCGCCGAGCCCGCGCGTCGGCTACATCAACCGCGTCGCTGCCAGCCGGGTGATGACGGTGTCGTCCAACCTGGCCGAGGGAGTGCCGAGCGCCAAGGTACAGCAGGAGATCGCCCAGGAACTCGCCCAGGCCGACCTCGGCCCCGGCGTGATGTGGAAGCTGAAGGGCGAGGACGAGGAGCGCGCCAAGGCGTCGGCTTTCCTGCTCAAGGCGTTTGCCACCGCGCTGTTCCTGATCTTCGCGATCCTGCTGGCGCAGTTCAACAAGCTCACCTCGGTCATGCTGGTGCTCACCGCCATCGTGCTTTCCACCATCGGCGTTCTGCTCGGCCTGCTGATCATGGGCCAGGCCTTCGGCGTGGTGATGACCGGCATCGGCATCATCGCCAATGCCGGCGTGATTGTGAACAACAACATCGTGTTGATCGACACCTATGACCGCCTGCGGCGCGAAGGAAGGCCAGCCTACGACGCAATTATCGAGACCTGCCGGGAGCGTGCGCGGCCAGTGGCGCTCACCGCCATCACGGCGATCCTCGGTGTGCTGCCGATAGCCTTCGGCGTGAACCTTGAGTTCCTAGCGCGCGAGGTGACGGTGGGTGCGCCGTCGACGCAATGGTGGATTAATCTATCGACGGCGATCGTGTTTGGCCTCGGCTTCGCGACGATTCTCACCCTCATCGTGACGCCAGCGGCATTGATGGCGATAGCCAATCTGAGCGAGGGCCGCACGCGTTGGATCGCACACTTGAACCGATGGATCCCTGTGCCTACTGAAAACCACATCCGGGTATCGTGGGCCGGCTTCGCAGCTTGGTCCGGTCGAACTATTAGATCGTGGGGGAGCAAGCTGCCGCGAAAGAAATAGGTGTGTGCACCGAAGGCTTTAAGGGCGGGGTTTCCGTTCGGTTCAAAATATTCGATGAACCTCACCCGCGTGAACTGATGCGTATTCGAGTGAACCGATGTGAAGGCCGGAAACTGTAGCTGCTCCGGGCTGATCTGGTGAACTCGTCCCTACTTTTTCACGCGCACGCGCAAAATAACTATTGCCGCCATTTTGGGCACCGATCGGACCACCGACCCACCGTTACGCGATCGATAAGTTGAAATATCTTCCGATGCGGCGGAACTGCGTGGTTAACCCCGCAAAGCTGCGGCGCCGATCAATGTCCGCTTCTCTAATCGGCCGTTTGGGGTCAAGCACTTTCAGACTATCCACCACTGCAGTGTCGATGTCGCTCACGGGCTCGCGCTTCTCTTCGGAATCGGCACCAAGGCCCTTCCATTATGGGATTCGAGGACGAGGCGGAACAATCTTTGGGTCGGCCTTGCCGTTACACCAACGGCAGGTCCAAGCGGACATACGAACTCACCTCATCCATCGTCCCGCGAAGGACATCTTTCCACGGCTTGGTGGAACTCGAGTATTCTCCTATTGTAATTGATCCTGCATGGCTCTTATGCCGCCGCGACCTCCCGGGTCCAACGGAACTCAGTGCCATCAACCCATATGCGGTGCATGA
>DASVHW010000123.1 GCA_036382395.1 Candidatus Binatia bacterium
CCGGGACGAGCGGGACGACGCGGCCGAGCCGCATGAGGTCCGCCGGCGCGGGTTCGGTGCCCTGCGCGAATTGCTCGGACGTCTGGCGGCTCGCCAGCCGTTGATTCTCTGGATCGACGATCTGCAGTGGGGCGATCTCGATAGCGCGGCGTTGCTCCGCGATCTGCTGCGTCCGCCGGATGCACCGGCGATGCTGGTGTTGCTGTCCTACCGCAGCGAGGATCGTGCCCAAGTGGCGTTGCCCGAGGTACTGGAAGGCGAACTGCCACAGCAATGGGTCCACGAGATGCAGCTCGGTCCGCTGGAGGCCGCCGAGACACGGGAGTTGGCGCAGCGGTTGTGTGCGGCGCAGATCGTATCCGACGAACGCATTGCCGAGATTGTGGCCGAGTCCGCTGGCTCGCCGTTCTTCATCGGCGAGCTGGCGCGTTCGTTAGGGGAAGGAGGGACATGGTTCTCGCTGCGGCTGGCGGACATTATGGGCGAGCGCTTTCGACAGCTCTCTGGCGCGGCGCGGCAGGTGCTGGAAGTGGTGTCGGTGGCGGGTGGCCCCGTACTTCGCAGTGTGGTGTTGGGAGCAGCGGGCATCGGCGAGCGGGGACGGCCGGTGGTGTCCAAGTTGGAGGCTCGCTTTCTGCTGCGCACCACGACAGTGAACGAGCAAGCAGCGGTTGAGGTCTACCACGACCGCATTCGCGAAGCGTTGATCGCGCAGATCACGCCCAGCCGCCTGAGCGCCGTCCACGGTCAGATCGCGGAGACATTACGACTGCGACCTGATGCCGATCCCCACGCGCTGTTCACTCACTACCTGGGTGCCGGCGAGACCACGTTGGCAGGTCGCTATGCCGTTGTTGCTGGCGACAACGCTGCCCGCGCGCTTGCCTTCGACCGCGCCGCACAACTCTACCAGAAAGCCCTCGCGCTCGCGTCCGACGGTGCCGACCACCCAGCGTTGCTCGTGAAGCTGGGCGAAGCGCTGGCGAATGCTGGACGGGCGCTGGAGGCAGGGGAAATCTTCGAGCGCGCTGCCGTTGCGTCGGCACAACGTGGCGACAGCGTCGAGGAGGTTTTTGAACTCAGGTTGCGTGCAGCCGATCAACAGCTCCGCGCCGGCAAGCTTGAGCGCGGCGCAAACCTGCTGCGCGCGGTGCTGACGTATGTTGGCGTGCGGCTGCCGCGGACGAGTCGGAGGGCGCTGGTTTCGGCCTTGGTGCAGCGAATGCGCTTTCTGCTCCGTGGGCTCTCCTTCACGCCATGCGATGCCGCCACAATCCCCGCCCGCCAACTCATCCGCATCGACGCGTGTTGGGCGGCGACGACCAAGCTGTCGGTATTAGATACGATCCTGGCGGAGGGTGCGGGTGCGCGCTGTGTCATCGAGGCACTCAATGCCGGAGAACGGTCACGGATCATTCGCTCACTGGCGTTCGAGGCGGTACGCGAATCGGCGCTGGGAATCAGGTTGTTCGAGCGCCGCGGCATGCGGTTGATGCGTATCGTACAGCGTTTGGCGCAGGCGGGTGACGATCCGTGGGAGCGCGCCTGGCTGCATCAATGCGTGGGTGGCATCGCGTATTTCACGGCGCACTGGCGCCGGGCGAGCGAGGGATGTCAAATGAGCGCTGCGGTGTGGCGCGAACACTGTCAGGGCGTAGCGTGGGAAATCGCCACGGCGGACTCATTTGTGCTGTCGGCCCTGGCGCATATGGGCCGGCTTCGCGAACTGTCGCAGCGGTTGCCGGCGGCGATCACGGATGCGGAGCAACGAGGCGATGCGTACGCGACGGCGGGACTGCGTTTGGGCGTGCCCAGCATGATGTGGCTGGCCCAGGATCGTGCAGCGGAGGTGCGCCAAATGGCCGAGGACACGATTGCGCAGTGGCCGCGCGATAGGTTTCTGGTGCAGCACTACTTGTACTTGCTGGCCGCGGTACAGGCGGATCTGTATCTCGGCGATGCGTGGATGGCCTGGCGGCGGGTGGACGAGCAGTGGCCGAAGCTGGCCGGATCGTATCTACTCAACATCGCGGTTGCGCGCGCTGACCTGCGGCATTTGCGTGCCCGCGCCGCTCTCGCGGCCGCAACGACGCCGGCATCACGCCGGCCGCCGCGCGCGCAAGCGCCGGATCCGCATTGGCCCCGGGCGCGGTTGCTTCGTGTGGCCCGCGCCGAGGCGCGGCGGCTGAGGCGGGAGCGGCTTCCGTCGGCAAAAGTGTTTGCCACGCTGATCGGGAGCGGGCTCGCCGTTGCTGAGGGGCGCACGGAAGCGGCGGCCGAGCGGCTCGGACAGGCGATCACGGTTGCCCTGCAAGCCGACATGGGACTGTATGCGGCTGCCGCCCGCTACTGTTACGCGTTGCGAGGGGGCCACGACGAGCAACCCTCGCGAGCGCAAGCCCTGGAGTGGATGAGCGCTCAGGGCGTGCGGAACGTTTCCGCCATGGTCCGCATGCTGGCATCGGGGTGCGATGCGACGGCGTGAGCTTGCCGCCCTCAGCGCAGGTCCTCCAGGAGAATATCGGTCTCGTACCACGGCTCTAAGTAGTACACGTCCAGCCGCTTCTGGCGCTTGTCCTTGACAAATAACCATGTATCCCGCCACTCGCGCGTCTGCACGCTGGAAAAGGGTCTCGCTGTGGGATGGGGAACTGTGGTTCGAGGAAAGTAGTCGTTGTCCCCCTTTTTTCCCCACTCGCTTTCGTCGATGAGATCGACCTGGCCGGGGCTGACTTCGATGACGTACCCTTGTTCAGCCAGTGTCGCCCAGCGCTTGTTGATGTTATCCATAAGTGCTCCGTTTGGCCTCTCAGTGATTGCTTCCGTGCGACCGGTCCACCGGCTTGCGCTAGCGTGTGCCGAGCAATGAGGCGAAGCCGCCCAAATTCAGGGCGCCCTTGAGCCACTCCTTGGGCAGCTCGCCGGGGTCCAGGATGTCCACGAAATGCGGCAGGCCCTGGTCGCAAAGCGCGGCATCGAGGTCGATGAAGTATTGCACATCAGTCATTTCATGTTCCTCGGGATTGTGGATCACGCAGCGCTCGCGCTTGACGCCATGAGGCTGTAGGCTTTCAGTGTACAGGATTGCGTTGACCGCGTGCCGTCCGGATTCATTGGCGGCTTCCATCGTGGTCAAGCGTGTGAACGTCTGCATTTGGGTCCCCGCGAACACCAGGTTGCCATAGTACATCTCGTAACCCTGCTCGCGGTCCAGCCTACCCGGGCGGGCCTCCTGCATTCGTGGCCGGTTCATCAGTAGTCCCGCCTCGATGTGGCTCTGAATACCCGTGCTGGGGTTGAACTTTATACTCTCGGCCAGGTGATAGAGGATCGGTTCCGGTGCGGGCGTTCCTTCGGGAAGGCTCTGTTTGATCTGGCGCCAGACCTCTCGCGCGATTTGCTCGCGTGTGCACTCCCGGGCTGTCTTGCCTTTGACGTTGGAATCCTCGTCCCCTTCAGGGACTTTCTGGTCCCAGTTGCCGATGCAGACCGTGAGCAGGCTCAGGTAGCCATCCCACCAGCCCCGCTTGCGTACCCAAAACTGTGGCTGCGAAATAGAGGAAAGGCCCCACACGGAATCCGCGTAGAGGACATGTCCGCGCAAGATGTTTAGCGGCGTCCGGAAGTAGTACTGAAGACCACTCAAGTTGCGTAGCACGCCGTCGAGCTCGGTACTGCTGCTATTCTGCAGTTTCAGCCGACGGATACACTCGATATCACGGCCTTCGAGAGGCGGGTCAATAGAACGGAGAACCTCTTGTTGAAGAGAGTAGGGGGACAACGCAATGAGGTAGTAGTCGCGTACCACCAGGGTCTGTATCGGAGGCTTCGCCGTATCATCGTTCGTATGATCGCTCCTGTCGGGCCAGATGAGGGCGGTGGGAAAGATACTTTTCTGAGTCACTGCCGAGGAGGTCGTTGTGTCCACTACCTCAAAGGACAGCAGCTTTCCGCGCCGGAATTTGACACCTTGGTTTTCCAGATAGCGTCGCCACGGATCGAGCCAGACGACACTGGTCGGACCATTTAACACGGCATCCACGTCCTCGGTGTCGTATACCTGGTCACGCAGAAGCTGAAGAGTGATGTTGCCATATGTCCGGGCATCACATTCGCGAGCCGTGAAGGCCAGCAGGGCCTGCGGCACGGAGTCCAAATACTTCTGGAACTCTGGGCTGAAGCGCTCACCTTCGAGAAAGTCCCACCACGACAGCGCTTCGTATTCTTTCCGGCGCTTGGGGCAGGAGGTCATGTACTTGAACAGTGCGAGACACAAACGATTGATGTCCGTGAGTGTAAAGCCGGAGGTCTCGAGTCCGTTCACCAGAAGATCGAAGAGTTCTTGCACTGACGCGACCCGTTGGCGAGGTAGAATGTAGGGTGGTCGCGGTGGGGCCATGAGGACCGCCTGCAACTTGGCGGGCACCAAATTGTCGAACGCGGTGCGAAACGTCTCGACGAATGGCTCGACTGCGTCAACCGGCAGCGGGGTGCGCTTCATCGTGTCGCGCAGGTTCTGATAGAAGCTCGGAAAGAACCGGAACCCGTGCTCGCCGGGAAGATAGTCTTGTACGATCTGGAAAGCGACGATGCACCGGTCATCGTCATGTTTTGTGAAGTCTGTACCGTATGCCAGTCCGAGGCCAGCGGCTCTCAGCGGTATCGGGACGTTCAGTGCCTTCAGCTCGTTGGCTAGCTGCGTAAGCACGGCATCGGCACGTGCCCGGTCGAGGGAGGTGCCGAGAGTTGTCGTGATGCTGTTCTGCGCCTCATGCAGGTTGATGTAACCCCGCACCTCCAGCCGGATCCCTTCGTACGGGCGCCACTCTTGGTCAGGCGGGTATCCGGGCGGAGGTTCGCGCTGCTGCAACTGGCTGAGAAGCTTGGCGACCGTTGCCACGACCTGCTTACCGGCTTGAGTGAGGTCGGAAGCGTTGCGGCTGAATCGTACCACCCGTCTCGCGAGTTCGCGCTCAGCGTCGAACTGCAGTGGCTGGGTCGAACTCATCGACGACGGCGGGGGGGCGTAGGGGCTGGGGCGATCGGCTCGCGACCATTGGGTGCGGGCTATGCCGCCGACCGCGCACATGGCGCGCGGTTCCCCGCCCGGCGGCCACTCGACCAGGGATGGTTCCGTGGGTTCGAACACCTCGACTTCAAAGCCGCGCTCGACCAGCTCGTGGGCGGCGGTCAGTCCCGCGATTCCAGCGCCAAAAATCGCTACCCGCTTCGGGCCCGCGTAGGTCGCATCAGATCCAGACCTGCTCATGCTTTCCTCCCGCAAGGTTCTGCTCTCTGGCTCTCAGCCCTGGCCCTTCGGTGTCTGGCGGCCGCTCGGAACTTCGCCAGCAGCCATGGAAACGATGGCGCCCGCACGGCGCCGTGGACATAGGCCATGAGACCGTCATGGAACGCCAACAGATCTTCGGTGCTGCCGCGCAGGAAGAGACGATCGTTCAGGATTGCCTCCATCAATGTGGCCCG
>DASVHW010000124.1 GCA_036382395.1 Candidatus Binatia bacterium
TGATGAACCGCATGATTGACGGCCTTTTTCGTCCTCCTGTGGGCCTTTGTCAATCGCATTCGGAAACGAAAAGCGATCCGCCGAAAAGCGTAAGACCCGATCCCGCGAGCGAGAGCGGGCCTTACGCGAGCCGTGGCAAAATCAATCGCGCGTCTCATGCAGTCAAGCGGGGATTTTCAAGAAGGTGTCGGTTGACTCGGCCGAGAGGGCTTCATAGAGTGCCGAACATGTCGACGGCCCAGACGGCCACTTCGGCTTCCCATGGTCAACAGGCTGCTTCTGCCGATCGGATGGTTCGGTTAATCTTTCGGCTCCTTGCAGTTACATTTGGCGTGGTCGGGGCGATCTTTCTCCTGTTTCCGAATGGAACGGTGCGCGCCATCAACGCCACCGGTTCGATCTTTAGGGTTTTCCCGCCCGCACCGGAATCCGACCTCCGCTTCTGGTTGAGCCTCGGGGTTTCATACATGGCGCTGGTGACCGTGCTCGCCGTCCTCATTCAGAAGGATCCGACACGCTACCGTCATCTCATGCCGGTGCTTGCGGTGGGCAAATTTTCCTCGTCCTTCACGAGCTTGCTTTTCTTCGTCTTCACGAGCCCGACGTTTTTGTATCTGTCGAATTTCCTGGTGGATGGTTCCATTACGCTCCTGGTTCTCGGGTGCTACGCGTGGACCGGCGTGGTGAGCCAATCATCCGCTAATGAAGCGCGGTGGGTGGAACGCAGCGCGCCAGTGCTCGACGCTTTGATTGATACGTTGTTTCCTTCGGGCGGGGCCTTCGAGGCTGGAGGGCAGGCGACGCCGCTGGCCCGAGATCTCTCGCAGTACTTTCAAGAGCTGCACACACACGGCCTGCTCGGCTTGGGGCTCTTGTTGCGCACGCTCGAGTACGGGCCCTACGTATTCGGTCCGAGGCGGACGCGTTTCTCACGCTTATCGGCCGAGGAGCGGGAACGCTACCTGGGCGACTTTGAGCGCTCGCGTCTCACCGTACGGCGGCAGCTGATTACCAGTCTCAAGCTCATCGGGACACTGCATTTCTATAACTATCCCGAGGTGCAAGACGCCGTTGGCTACGATGGCAGGTACGTGAGAGAGAAACTCCTGGCGGGACCAAACGCCGCCGATCACCGTGCGCGCCTCCAATGATCGTTGATGGCGCTTCCATAAAGCACGACGTCAATCTCGCCACACGCGTTTGCGTGATTGGATCGGGCGCCGGGGGTGCGGTCGTCGCCAAGGAGCTTGCCGAAGCCGGGATCGAAGTCGTGCTGTTGGAGGAGGGGGGATTCTACACCGGGAAAGACTTTTCCGGCGATCCGCGCCAAATGATCGACCGCTTGTACCGCAATCGGGGGCTGACTGGCACCATGGGCAGGGTGACCATTCCCATCCCGCTGGGAAAATGCGTTGGCGGTACCACCGTGATCAACTCCGGGAGTTGCTACCGTGCCCCGGACTACGTGCTGGATTCCTGGCGGCGCGATTGCGGTGTCGAGCAGATCGAAGAGCCGTCCTTGCGGCCCTACTTCGAAAAGGTCGAGCGCGAGCTGAACGTCGAGCCGGTACCGGACGCCACCTACGGCAAGAACAGTCAGTTCTTCGAACGCGGCGCCAAGGCCCTCGGGTTTGCCGGCGCCCGCATTCCGCGCAACGAACGCGGCTGTATGGGTACGGGCGTGTGCGCCCTGGGCTGCCCGCAGGATGCCAAACAGGCGATGCATGTGGGGTATGTTCCACGGGCGCTGGCAGCCGGAGCGCACCTCTACAGCCGCTGCCGTGCTGACCGGATCTTGACCAACAACGGCCGCGCCTTTGGAGTTATGGGGAGCTGCCTCGATGGCAACGACCGCAGTACGGGTCACCAGATCCGGGTGCTAGCTGACCGGGTCGTCGTCGCCTGCGGTGCCCTGCTGACGCCGGCGCTCCTGCAGCGCAGTGGCGTGCCGGACGGTTCCGGTTGGTTGGGGCGCAATCTACACATTCATCCGGCGGCCCGCGTCGTTGCCCTGTACGACGAGGAGGTCCGAGGCTGGGAAGAAGTTCCGCAGGCCTTCAACGTGCATGAATTCACCCGCGAGGGCATCTTCATCCAAGGGCAGTTTGTTCCGCCGGCGCTGGCAGCAGCGGTACTGCCAGGCGTCGGGCAGGCGCATAAGAGCTTGATGGCGAACTTTGCGCGGCTCGGCTCCTTTGGGGCGCTCATCTCCGATGTTTCGGAAGGCCGGGTGCGCGCCCGCGGCTCGGGACACGGGTGGCCGTTGGTTACCTACCGCATGCGCTCCGAGGATGTGCGAAAGCTCACCCGTGCAGTGAGCCTCACCGCACAGATGTTCTTTGCCGGCGGCGCACGCGAAGTGTACTCGGCGGTATACACAAAACCGGTTTTACGTGACCCAGGTGACGCCCGCGCCCTCGAAGCCGAGCGGTTGCGGCCACAAGACATCGACATGATGGCCTTCCACCCGCAGGGCACCTGTCGCATGGGCGAGGATCCTCGGCGCGCGGTCACCGACTCCTTCGGCGAGTATCACGGCGTGCGCCATCTCTACGTCGGCGACGCCAGCCTCTTTCCGTCGTCCTGCAAAGTCAATCCACAGATCACGATCATGGCTCTGGCCGCGCGTATCGCCGCGCACATCGCCAGCGGCCTGTGAAAACGAACCAGGATCGCCGCCCGCGTCTCGGATCGCCTGACGAAGGGCTACGCGCTCTGCCGGCTGCGTAGCTCGTGTTCCAGCGTCATCAACAAATTCCCGGTGTGCGGATCCTGCTTGCGTTTGTCTTCCACTGCACGCACCGCGTGCATCACGGTGGAATGATCGCGACCGCCGAATTTCTCGGCAATGCTCGGAAATGACACTTCTGCCAACGTCCGGCTGAGATACATGGCAATCTGGCGGGCGAAGGTGACGGGGCGGTCGCGGCGGTGCGACTTCAGGTCGTTGACCGAGACGCGAAAATGCTGGCTCACCTTCTCTTGAATGGCTTCAACCGACAATAGGCATAGGGGTCGCGTAATTGGGGCCAGCAGACTTTCCACCAGTGACGTCGTCAACGGCACGCCGCGCAATGCGGTGGTTGCCATCACGCGGGTCAGTGCTCCCTCCAGTTCACGCACGCTGGGACCGCTTCGCTGTGCCACGAGCAAGGCGACGCCTGGGGGCAGGTCCGTCCCGTGCAAGGCCGCCTTCTTGGTGACGATGGCGACGCGCATTTCGCACGTCGGTGGGTGGACATCGGCGATCAATCCTCCTTCGAAGCGGCTGCGCAAGCGTTGCTCGAGCCCGGCAATTGCATGCGGCGGCTTGTCGCATGTCAGTACGACTTGGTGGCCGGCGGCCTGGAGGGCATTGAACGTATGGAAGAACTCTTCCTGTGTGCGTTCCTTGCCGGCGAGAAATTGCACGTCATCGAGAATCAGCACTTCCACTTCGCGAAAGCTGTCGCGAAAGGATGCCATCTGGTCGTGCCGCAGCGACGTGATCAAGTTGTTCATGAACGCTTCCGCGGCAAGGCAGGCGATGCGGCGCCGGGAGCGCCCGGTCAGCAAGTCGTGCGCCAGCGCATTGACGAGATGAGTCTTGCCGAGACCAACGCCCCCGCATAAGAACAACGGATTAAAACGGCGGCCGGGCATCTCGGCAACTGAACGGGCCGCTTGATACGCGACCTCATTTGCCTGGCCAACGACAAAATTCTCGAAGGTGTAGTCCGGGACCAGACGTCCGATCTTGGGCATTCGCGGTGCCGAGGCACGTAACGTCTTCGCTGGCACCTCGCTGGGGCGCGGACGCGATTCCGCTCTCTGTGCCGCAACTCCGACGCGAACGGCCGGAGCTTTTCCATCCGCTTTGGTCAGCGTCTGGCGAATTGTCGGCAGAAAATGTCGCGTCACCCATTCCTGAAAAAACCGGCTGCCGACCTCCAGCAGGAATCCGGTCTCGTCCTTCGAACAACAAATCGGCTCAATCCAAGTTGCAAAGTTTCGGTCTCCAACCAGCTGCCGCATTCGCGGCAGTGCTTCCAACCAATCGGCCTCCATTTGTTGCCGCCCCTCCCACAGTCCGTGTCAAAAGTCCTGTCGGCCGCGCACGAAGGTTATCCACACTTGGGGACAACGCGGTAAGTAACCGCCACCGCACCACTTCCGTCCGTCCTCCACCCCGCCCATGCACACCTTCCCGCCACATGCCCGCCCGCCCTTCCGTTTCAGGAAGGCAACGTGCGCAGCCGACAAGAGTCATTCGCGATTCAAAGAGTTAGGATCAGAGATCGAGAGCAAGGTCGTCTTAATCGATCGCCGGCCGTACTGTCAACAAACTTTTCGCGCCGTGGCGCTTGTGCTGACTTTCCGCGTACATCGGCGAAGTCGAATATATCGTGAAACGATATTCGTGATTTCGACCACGTGCGTGCGTCGTCGTAACCTCGCGAAAAGTCGACAGGTGCGAATTGCAGAGGCTCTTCTCTTGGAAAACATTCGCGCCTTTGGGCAAGAGCAGAGCGCTTTTCCGCTGCGGATGCGGCGCCCACGTGATCTTCGATCTTCTGGACTCAGTACGGTTACGGAGGCATGAGTGGCGCAACGCGGACGCCTCACACCGTCAATCTTCCCTACCGACTGGTAGAGGTGCCACCGTCGAGCTATCCGTTCCGGCAGGGGCTGCTGAAGATCAGCAAGCGCACCTGGGAGCATTCGGCCATCGCAGTTCACCCGCCTGACGAGTGAAATCACTGCGACCGAGAAGCTGATTGCGCTAACGTTACCGCGTCGCTGAGCAGATCTGGCTCGAGCGCGCCTTTCACCAATCGGCCGTTGATGAACACCGTCGGTGTGGAGTCGATGCCGAGCGCCGCGGCTTCATTGACGTCTTGTTCCACCCGCGCTCGCGGTGCTGGACTATCGAGGCATGCCACGAAGCGAGGGACGTCAAATCCGAGTCGGGTCGCGAACTCGATTAACCCCTGTCGTCCGAGTCGTTGTTGGTTGTCAAACAGAATGTCGTGATACGGCCAGAACTTTCCTTGCTCGGCGGCGCATTCGGAACCTACCGCTGCCAGGCAAGCATCGCGGTGCAACTGAGCACTCACTTTGGGATTACACTCGGAGTCTAACGGAAAATGATGAAACACGACACGGATGTCCTGCCCACGGCGATGCAGGACGCTATCCAAGCTGGCATGAAACTTGGCGCAATGACCGCACTCAAAATCGGAGAACTCTACGATGGTCACGGTCGCATCAGCGTTCCCGCGCGATTGGCCACCGTCGAGGGGTACACGCATGACGGGCAGGGCCATATACCAGCGATAGAAGTCAGGACGCAGGCGCGCGATGGCCGCAGCGTCCGACGGGCGCACGCCGCGACCGAAAGCTTCCCAGCTTCCGATAGCAAGCAGGACCAGCGCGGCAATGGCAACCCCGACGAGCACGAGTCGGTCTTGCTTGCGACGCTTCGCCGCCTGTTGGCGGCTGGATGTCTGCAATTGAGAGCGCAACCGCCAAGCGGCGGGAAACATTCCAATATTGACGAGGTATAGACCAGAGCACATGACGCAGACCGTATGCAGGACGCCGAACGCGATCACTGCCATGTAGCTCGAGAAGAGCAGACCCCAGCTGGCTAGCAAGAGCCCGACCGTTGCGAGCTTCTCACGGAAACTGGCACGAGCCGCACCAACGAAAGCCGCCGCCAGACCAATGAGTACCAGGTAGTAGAGGATCGCCCACAGTGCGACCGAGACACCGACGAGCTCTGCATACCGACTACCCATTACGACGTCACAATTGACGTTGGCGTTGATGTTGCAAAAGCTCGCGTAGTTGGGATTAGCGACGAGCCGGAGGTGAACAGCCTCGGCGACGATACTGACACCTAATCCGGTCAGTGCGAGTAGCAGGACCGGGAGGATCTTTTTCAAACGCTGGTACATCCGGGGGACCGTTTGGAGTTCGACCCTTCTTGCCAGCCTCGGGCGTAGGCCGCAAGTGCACCGACTCTCGTGATCAGAAGGGAAGCTCCTGTCATCAGTGCCGTTAATGTCGCGCAAAAACTCGGCCGAAGCGCCAACGCCCGAACCGGTCCGCAATGACTACCGCCGCTAACTCATCGTCGGGCCCGACCAGCTTCACGGCTTCGTCCCGCTCGCCGGATGCGATAGTGCCGAGCACCGGTTCATAACCCTGCCGGGCGCGCTGCGCCGCCTCGGCATCGATGCGGATTTCACGCAGCTGCGGCAGCGCTTGGCGCAACCCAAGCAGCGGCAATTCGGCCCGGTCGAGGGCCTCCAGCGTGATCGCTTGGTCCAGGCCGAAGGGTCCGAATTTCGTCCGCCGCAGGGCCTGCAGACAGGCGACCGTGCCGAGTGACGTACCGATCTGCTGCGCCAGCACGCGGATGTAGGTGCCTTTGGAGCACGATACCGCGAAGGCGATTGTGCCGTCGCTGTGGCGGCTCAAGCGCAGATCTTCGATATGAACCCGGCGCGGCTGGCGCTCAATGGCAATGCCCTGCCGAGCCAGCTTATACAGCGGCGTGCCGTGGTGTTTGATGGCGGAATACATCGGCGGAGTCTGTACGAGTTCGCCGCAAAATTGCCTCGCCGTTTCGGCCAGCCGCTCCGGCGTGATGTCCGGTACGGGTGCGGTCACCGTTACTGTCCCGGTCGGATCGCCGGTGTCGGTTTCCTGGCCGAGTCCGATGAGGCCGGTGTATTCTTTGCCTGCGAAATTGAGGAACTGCGCGATCTTGGTTCCTTCACCAATGCACACCGGCAGAACGCCGCTGGCGAAGGGGTCGAGCGTGCCAAGGTGGCCGGTCTTGCTCCCCACGCGCCGCTTGATGATACGCACGACGTCGGCCGAGGTCATGCCTTCGGGCTTATCGACGATCAGCAGGCCGTCCAGACCCATCATTCGTCCTGGGGCGTGGCATCTTTCAGCAAGCTCGCGAGGCGGCTGGCGACTTCAAGGGTGGGATCGAAAAGGAAGGTGAAGCCAGGGGCGTGCCGTAGCTTCAGCCGGCGCGTCACCTGCGCCCTGATGAACCCGGCGGCGCTGCGCAACCCGTCGAGCGAACGCTGGCGCGCCGCTTCATCGCCGACGCAACTGAAGTAAACCTTCCCGTGCTTGAGGTCATCGGTCAATTCCACCACCGTCAGGGTAATCATACCGACGCGGGGGTCCTTGATGTCGCGCAACAACATGTCGGCAATCACTTCCCGTACGGCTTCCCCGACACGCTCTGCCCGCCGCACGCTCATAATAGGCCCGCCCCTGCGGGTTCGGGCCGGGCGCGCAGGTGGATGCCCACTCTACTCACCGGTCGATTAGCAATGGAAAACTTCAATGCTGTCTTCGCCCAGCTCGGCCACCTGCATGTCGTCGATGAAGCGCACCACTTGGCGTAACGCCCCGTCGACATGCGGGACGTCGGTCCCGACTTGACAAACACCCAGCACCGCCCGCTGCCACAGATCCTGCCCGTCGCACTCAGCAATCGAGACATTGAACGTGTTGGCCACGCGGGCTTTGATCTTCTTGATGACACCGCGCTTGCCTTTGAGCGAATGGTTCTCCGGCAGGAAAAGTGTGAGCTTGAGGACTCCAACAACCACGGCCGCCGATCTCGCTTGCGCCTGCCCTAGCAACTGGGCATATATTTCCGCCCTGCGCGGCGCCACACGATGGACAATTGCGTTCGGCTTCCCTGTGTGAGTCAGGCGCGGCTCGCTAGGCGGGTTGCGGCATGCATCTACCAGGGCACTTACAGCCGCCGTTCGGCAGCCGCCGTCTTGCCAGTGGATGGCGTCAGCCGCCGTGCGACCCGCTCGGTCTCGTACACCTCGATGATGTCCCCGACCTTTGCGTCTTGGTAGTTCTCCAGCCCGATGCCACACTCGTACCCGGTCTGCACTTCACGGGCGTCTTCTTTGAACCGGCGCAGGCTGGTCACCTTGCCGGTGTACACCACGACGTGATCGCGAACCAGGCGGGCCGCCGCGTTGCGCGTGATCTTGCCATCGAGCACGAACGATCCGGAGATGACCCCGAAGCTGGGAACGCTGAACACTTGCCGCACCTCGGCACGCCCCACGGTCTTTTCGCGCACGGTCGGCTCGAGCAGACCTTCCATGGCATCCCGGACATCGTTCAAGGCGTCGTAGATCACGGTGTAGAGGCGGACATCGACGCCCTCGCGCTCTGCGACGTCCGTCGCTTTCGATTCCGGGCGCACGTTGAAGCCGATGACGACGGCATTGGAGGCCGAGGCCAGCAGCACATCGCTTTCCGTGATGCCGCCCACAGACGCATGCAGGACGTTGAGGCGGACTTCGTCAGTGGACAAGCGACTCAGCGCCTCGGACAAGGCTTCCACCGAGCCCTGGACATCCGCTTTGATTACTACGCGGAGTTCTTTGATATCGCCGGCTTGGATCTGATGGTAGAGGTCTTCCAGTGAAACCTTGGCCGTCTTCACCAGGGTCGCTTCCCGCTGCTTACCGCGGCGGTGTTCCGCCACCTGGCGTGCCGTGGCCTCATCGCCCACAACGACGAAGGAGTTGCCAGCTTCCGGGACGCCCTGCAGGCCGAGGATTTCAACCGGGGTCGAAGGTCCGGCGAGATCCACCTTCCGTCCCATGTCGTCCACCATCGCCCGGACACGTCCGTAATTACCGCCACAGACGAAGGGATCGCCGCCCTTCAGCGTGCCTTCCTGCACCAAAACCGTCGCCACCGGGCCCCGGCCCCGATCCAGCTTGGCTTCGACGATGGTCCCGCGGGCGCGCTTGTCCGGGTTGGCCTTGAGTTCGAGAACGTCAGCTTGCAGGAGGAGCATTTCCAGGAGGTGCGGGAGGCCTTCTTTCGTCTTGGCAGACACCGGCACGCAAATGGTATCTCCACCCCAATCTTCGGCGACAAGACCGTATTCCGTGAGGCTCTGCTTGATCCGTTCGACGTTGGCGTCCGGCTTGTCGATCTTGTTGATGGCCACGATGATCGGCACATTGGCCGCCCGGGCGTGATTGATCGCTTCCACGGTTTGCGGCATCACCCCGTCATCGGCGGCCACCACCAGCACGACCATGTCGGTGACCTTCGCGCCGCGCGCCCGCATTGCCGTAAAGGCTTCGTGGCCCGGCGTGTCGAGGAAAGTGACTTGCCTGCCGCGCACGTCGACGCGGTAGGCGCCGATATGTTGCGTGATGCCGCCGGCCTCTTGTGCCGTGACGTTCGTCTGGCGAATGGCATCGAGCAGTGAGGTCTTGCCGTGATCGACGTGGCCCATGATCGTGACCACTGGCGGCCGGGGCTGCACGTTGTCGTCCGTCGGAGCTTCGTGCCCGATTTCGAGGGCGGATTCTGCGTCAAAGGCGACGTTCTCGATGTTGTACTCGAATTCCGATGCTATCAGGCTCGCGGTGTCGAAATCGAGCACCTGGTTGATGGTGGCCATCATCCCGGAGTCCATCAGCTTCTTGATGATCTCGCCGGCCTTGACGCCCATCGCTTTGGCCAATTCGCCGACCGTGACGACCTCTGAGATCCGCACCACACGCTTGCTGGCGCGCGGCGTAGTGATTTCGGTTTTCTTCTGTTCTTTTCCGGGCAGGGCCTTCTTCTTGCGCGGGAGTCTCGCGCGCCGCCGTTCCTGATCCGTCAGCTCTTGGAACTCCGGTTTGCTGATCACGCGCCGCTTCTTCTTGCGCGGCTTGGCTTCCTCCCCTTCGGGCGCGGCTGGCGGTTGGGGTGACGGTGGCAGCTGGGTGCCCTCACGTCGCAGGCGTTCTCTGCCGGCATCGGTCGTGGCCTCTCGCCGTACCGGTGCGGCTGGGGTTACCGTTTTGCGCAGGTCGATTCTGCCAAGCACGCGTGGGCCGCGCAGCACTTCGATTGCGGGCTTCGGCTCCGGAGCCTTTGCCACGGCAGGGGCAGGCATGGGCGGCGGCACGGGTTCAGATGTCGGCGGAACAGCTTCAATCACGGGTTCATCCACGTGAGGCGGTATCGAAGGGGATTCCGGCAAGGGTTCAGGCATCGCAAAGGATTCGAACGATTCAAACGATTCGGTGTGCAGCGGCAGCGGCTCGTCCAGAGGCGTCGACGCATCGACTCCAAGAGCCGGTTCGGTGCGGGTCGTGCGGCGCCGGATCACGTTGGTGCGCACACGGCGCTCGACTACGGTCTGACCTTCGGTTCCCTGGACGACGCGCTCGTCACCCACCGCAACGGAGGGCTTCTCCTCTGGTACCAGCTCTGGCTTGAGCCGCTCGACTTCGTCTTCCGTCAGCGAGCTCTGCGACCGCTTGTTGCGGACTCCGACTTTCTCAAGCTTCGCGAGAAGGTCCTTGGCATCAATACCGTATTCTTTGGCGAGCTCGTGTACACGTCTGCGCGGCATCGGACTACCTCATCATACCGGACTGCTCAAGTTGTTTCAGCTGTTGCACAAAAGTCGCCCGCAACTTGGCGTCAATGCTGCGCCCGAGCGATCGCACCGGGCCTTTGCGAGCCGCGAACCGGTCCCAACACGCTTGCTGGCGGTGCAGATAGCCGGTGCGACCGCTGTGCCGGCGCCTGGAGACCACCGTGAGCGCGTCATCTGTGGCCATGCCAAGACGCAGCAACTCCGCTTGCGAAGCGCGCCCGCCGCAGCCCAAGCACATGCGAACCGGTTCCGCCCTCGACATCACGATGCTTTGTCCTCCTGCGGCGAAGCGGCCAACTCGATTTCTTCCGTTGCTTCGGCTGCTGCGGTCTGCGCCGCCTCGGCTGCGCTGGCGGCTGCGACGGCCGCCGCCTCGGCTTCACGCTTTTTCGCTTCAACATGGGCGCGGGCGGCCTTCAGGATCGATGCCGATCGCTCCGGACCAAGACCTTCGATTTCAGCCAGCGTCGGCTCGTCCGCCTGGGCAACCTCTTCAGCGGACTTGAACCCGTTCTGGTAGAGCAACTCGGCGGCGACGTCGCCGATGCCAGGGACGCCCACCAACGAGGCCCGCGCTTGACGCGCTTCCTCGTCGGCCTCCGACTCGCTGCGCACATCCAGCTTGAACCCGCTGAGCCGGGATGCCAGACGGACGTTCTGCCCCTTACGGCCGATCGCCAGGGACAGCTGATCGTCGGGCACGATTACTTCCATGCTGCGTTCGTCCTCATCCATGATGATCTTGGCGACTTTCGCCGGGGCCAGCGCCCGACAGACAAACTCAGCAGGATCTGGGGTCCAATTGACAATGTCGATTTTCTCTCCCCGGAGTTCCTGAACCACGGATTGGACCCGAGTTCCCTTCATGCCCACACACGCCCCCACGGGATCGACGTCCGGGTCGTTGGAAACAACGGCAATCTTGGCGCGACCACCCGGTTCGCGGGCGGCGCCCTTGATCTCGACGATGCCTTCGTAGACCTCGGGGACTTCTTGTTCGAACAATTTGATGAGGAACCCGGGGTGGGTCCGCGACAGCACGATTTGCGGCCCCTTGCTGCTCATTTCCACTTCGATGATGTAGGCGCGGATGCGATCGCCCTGACGGTAGCGTTCCCGCGGGATCTGTTCCTTCTCCGGCAGGATGGCGTCGGTGCGCCCCAGGTTCACGATGATATTCTTTCTCTCAAAGCGTTGAACGATACCTGAATGGGTCAGCTCGCCTTTGCGGTCCTTGAATTCGTTGTAGATGATATCGCGTTCGGCGTCGCGCAGGCGCTGAATGAGGCTCTGTTTGGCCGCTTGTGCGGCGATGCGGCCGTAGCGCTGATCGAGTTTTTCCAGCAGGTCATCGCCCACCTGGGCTTCCGGGTCGAGGTTCTCGCGAGCGTCCTCGACAGAGATCTGGGCCTCTGCATCCGTGACCTGGTCGACCACCGTCAAAATTTTAAACAGCTCCACTTCGCCGATTTCGGGGTTGAACTTGGCTTCCAGTTGCGTGTTCGGTCCGACGAGCTTCTTGGCCGCCGAGAGCATGGCCGTCTCAATGGCGCTGACCACGATGGAGCGATCAATGCCCTTCTCTTTGCTGACCTGCTCGATAACCCGGCTCAATTCGGGTTGCATGACGACCTCCTTCGCTACCTACGACTCCGGTTCGTAGTTCGCCCGGGCAATTTCGCCGAAGCGAATCGGGTGGGAAAGTTCGCCCGCCGCCAGCACGATCCCGTCCGCATCAACTGAGTGCAGGACGCCCACAAAGTCGCGACGGCCTTCCGTGGGGTCGGTGGTGCGCACTCGCACCTTCTTTCCGAGGTAGCGCCGAAAATGGTCCGGGCGACGAAGACGCCGATTGATTCCAGGCGAAGACACCTCGAGTGAGTACGAGCCGGGCACGGCGCCGTGAACGTCTAGCAGATCGCCTAACTGCCGGCTCACTCGGGTGAGATCGTCGAGGGAGACGCCGCCATCGCGGTCGAGATACAGGCGCAACACCATGCCCCGGCTCTCTCGACGGAACTCCACGTCCACCATTTCTAGACCCTCGTGTACGACCAACGGTTCGGCGATTTCCCAGACCCGCTCAGCGACTGTTTCGTTCATCTGTCCTCAAATAAAAAAGTGGGCGCGGCGGCCCACCTTTTGCTCAGCGGCCTAAGTTTACTGGATTCCTAGCATAAGCCACCAGCGGGCCGCAAGGTGAGGGTGCGCCCAGCAGGGTGGGCGCCGGGCGGCTAGTACATGTCCTCGATCAAATCGCGATATCTTTCAGCGATAACCTTCCGCTTCACCTTCAGACTCGGTGTCAATTCGCCCGTTTCGACGCTGAAATCGCGCGGCAAGATGCGGTGATACTTGAGGGATTCGTACGATGCCAAGCGGCGGTTGACCTCGGCGACCTCGGCATCGATCAAGGCCCGAACCCGTGCATCATCGGCCCACTGACTGCGATCCGCAGGGAGGTGGATGTGCTCTCTTGCCGCCCATGCCTGTACTTCATCATGGTCCAGCGTCAATACGGTCACGCAGTATTTCCGCCGGTCACCGATCACCACGGCTTGACTGATGTGCGGTTGGGTCTTCAGGAGGTTCTCGACGTTCTGCGGGGCAACGTACTTGCCGCCAGACGTCTTGATCAGATCTTTCTTGCGGTCGGTGATGCGGAGAAAGCCCTCGGCGTCGATTTCTCCGATGTCACCGGTGTGGAACCAGCCCTCTTCGTCCCATGCCTCGCGGGTGGCGTCGGGCCGGTTGTAATAGCCCAGCGCGATGTTGGGCCCTTTGGCCAGGATCTCACCGTCCGCGGCGATCTTGAGGGTGACGCACGAAAGTGGCAGTCCGACGGTACCGAACTTGAATTTGTCTGGTTGGTTCACGGTCAGGATGGGAGTGGTTTCGGTGAGTCCGTACCCCTCGAGGATGAGCAAGCCCGACGCATGGAAAAACTCGGCGATTTCCGGCGCCAGTGGTGCGCCCCCGGAGATCATGAATTTCGTGCGGCCGCCGAGCACGCCCTGGATCTTCGAGAACACGAGGCGATCGGCTAGGGCCGCCTGCAGGGCGAGCCCGGGCGATAACGTCCCGCCGCTCTGCAGGCGCTCGCTCCGCCGCCGGCCGACAGCGAAGGCCCAATCCAGGAGGAGCCGCTTGGGCGCCGGGCTCGCCTCACGGCCGGCCTGGATGCGACCAAATACCTTCTCGTAAATCCGAGGTACCGACGGAATCAGTTGCGGGCGTACCTCGTGAATGTCTTCCATCAGGGTGTCGATGCTCTGGGCGAATGCCGTGACCATAGCCTCGGACAGCCCCAGGTACTCGATCAGCCGGGCGAACGAATGGGCCAACGGCAAGAAGAAGAAGTCGATGTCGCCTGGGGTGACCAGGCGCAGCTCTCCGACGCTCTCCACCGCAGCGAGGTGGTTGCCGTGGCTTTGCATGACCCCCTTTGGCGGGCCCGTCGTGCCGGAGGTGTAGACAATGGTTGCGAGCTGGTCGCGGCCAATTCTGTTGATCCGTTCGTGCAGCACGGATGCGGGTACCGAGCGCCCGCGTTCCATCAGCTGCCGCAGGCTGATGGCCCCTGGATCGCCAGTCTCGTCGATCGTGATCATCTGCCGCAGGTCAATCCGGTACGGACGGCCATCGAGTTCGAACCCCTGTTGCTGCACCTGACGCACCTTCGCCAGCTGCTGGGAGCTTTCGACGCAGGCGATGGTGGTCCCGGAGTCCCAGATGATGTATCCGCATTCGTCGGGGAGGTTTGAGGGATAGATCGGCACCGTGATGCCGCCGCTGGCGAGAACCGCCAGATCGAACTCTATCCATTCCGGTCGTGTTTTCGAAAGCAGGGCGACCCGCTCGCCGGGCTCCAAGCCCAGGCTGACCAGCCCACAGGCCATGGCGCGTACCCGGTCGGCACACGTCGCCCAGTTTACCTCCTGCCAGACGCCGTCGCGCTTGTAGCGGTAGCGGGGGCGATCGGCGTAACGTCGCTCCTGTGCAAAGAACATGGCTGCCAGGTTGTCAAACGATGTCATCGGGTTGCCGCCTTGGAATCTGATCTCAGGTACGGCTATAGTGTTTTCTTGTCACGTACCGCAAGCTAGGGAGGCTGCGCTGTCATGTCGGAACTGCGTCGGGATCCCCTTCTTCGCCGCTGGGTCATCATCGCCCCGGAGCGTCGCGCAGACCTGATCACTCGCCGTCTCGCCCGTCCTCCTGTGATCCAGGAAACACCTTGCCCGTTTTGTCCGGGCAACGAACACATGAACTCGCAGGAGATCTACGTCGTGCGCACCGAGCCCACGTTGCAGAACCCGCAAGGGTGGGCGGTGCGCATCACGCCGGACCAAAAACCGCTGCTGCGGGTTGAAAGTCCGTTGGAGCGGCGCGGGGTCGGGCTCTTCGATCTGATGACCGCCACCGGGGCGCATGAGCTGGTGACCGATACGCCGGATCACGACGCCCACTGGGCGGACTTCGACCTGGCGCAGATGGAGCGCCTGCTGCACGCCTATCTCATTCGCTACAACGACCTGCGCCACGACCGGCGTTTCCGCCACGCCGTCATCATGAAGAACTACGGCGCGCCGTGGAGCCGGTATCCACACCAGCATTCGCACATCGTCGCCATGCCCTTCACGCCCCGGCGCATCGACGACGAGTTCATCGGTGCCAGCGAATACTTCCGGCTGAAAGAACGCTGCGTTTTCTGCGATGCGCTGCGCGAAGAAGAGTTTCGCCAGGAGCGCGTGATTGTCGCCAATGACGATTTTGTGGCGTTCGCGCCCTTCGCTTCCGGGTTCCCTTTCGAGATATGGCTGCTGCCGCGCCGCCACATGGCGGACTTCGGCGAAATGGGCGAGCGCACGCTGCCGGCCTTGGCCGCTATTTTCCAGGACACGATGTCGAGGTTGCGCACCACCCTGCACGATCCGCATTTCAGCCTGGCGCTGCACAGTGGACCGCTGAACGGCGAACACGGCGAGGGGTTCCACTGGCACTGGGAACTCATCCCGCATCTGAGCGGGGAAATCGGGATGGAATGGGCCACCGGGGTCTACTTCAACCCCATCGCACCGGAGGACGCCGCGGCCTGCCTGCGCGAGGGCATACCGCTCGTGTAGAGGCGGCTACCGGCGCTCGCCCCTAGGTTGAGCTCTTTTGGTGCAGGGTGATCAGCTCGGTGATCTGATAGTTGCGCTTGCCGCGCGGCGTGTGTACTTCCACTTCATCGCCGACGGTCTTGTTCAACAGCGCACGTCCGATGGGAGACCCCAAAGAGATCTGGCCGGCGGCAGGGTTCACTTCTTCCGGGAAGACGATATCGTAGACCGTCGACTGTCCTTCATCGAGATCTTCAACCGTCACCCGGCTTCCGTATGCCACCACGCCGTGCGGGATGGACTGGGTGTTGTACAGTGACAGGTCACGGAGGCGGCCCTGCATTTGACCAATCCGCGCGCGCACAAACTCCTGCCTGTTCTTGGCAGCTTCATACTCCGCGTTTTCGCTGAGATCCCCGTGGGCACTGGCTTCCTCCAAATCCTTGGGAAGCTTGTGACTGAGTTCGTATTGCAGATCCGCCAGCTCCTTCTTGAGCCGTTGTAAGACCGGCAGCTCCATGTTCACTCCTAGATCACGCCTTCAGCTTGTAATTGAGTGATGTCACGCTGAGAGAGTCCGAGCAAGTCCCCATAGATCTCGACGTTGTGCTCGCCCAGCTCGGGGCCGAGCCGCTCTACCTTGCCCGGCGAGGCCGACAGCTTGAACGGCACACCGGTTACCGGGATCGTGCCCAGCTTCGCGTGCGGCAGATCGATGACCATCTCACGGGCTCGCAGGTGTGGATCGGAGAGCAACTGATCGATCGTCATGACCGGCGCGCATGGAATATTGGCGCCGTCGGAGCCGAGGGTCTGCATGATTTCGGCAACGGTGCGGTCTTTGGTCCAATCCCCGACCAGCCGGTTCACTTCATCATGACGCTCGAGACGGGCGGCGCTCGACTTGAAACGCGGGTCGCGGCCGAGATCGGGCATCCCCATCGCCGCCACCAAGGCGCGGAACAGCTGGTTGTTGCCGACACCGATGACGACGTACCCATCCTTGGCGCCAAAGCAGTCGTACGGCGCGGTGAACGGGTGCCGATTGCCGAGGCGCTGCGGCAACTGCTTCGTCACACCATAAACCGTGGGCCAGTTGTCCAACATGCTGAATACGGCGTCCATGTTCGAGACGTCCACCATCTGGCCCACACCGGTGCGATCTCGATAGTGTAGGGCGCACAGGATGGCGGTGGCGGTAAACACTCCGCCGATGAAGTCGCCCAGCGCCCCGCCGCCCCGGAGCGGTGGCCCATCGGCAAACCCGGTCATGGCCATCAACCCACCCATGGCTTGCGCAATGATGTCGTACGACGTGCGCTGGGCGTAGGGACCCTGCTGGCCAAATCCAGACAAGGCAGCATAGATGAGGCGTGAGTTGATAGCCGACAGCGCCGGGTATGCAAACCCCCACTTCGCCATCGTCCCGGCGGCAAAATTCTCCACCACGACGTCGGCGTGCCGCACCAATTTGCGGAACAGCTCTGCCCCTTTCGGCTTGCGAATATCGAGCGTGATCCCCTTCTTGTTCCGATTCAGCGCCAGGAAGGCGATGGGTACACCTTCTACCGAGGGGTAGCCGTACCGGGCATCATCCCCACGCCCGGGCAACTCGATCTTGATGACCGTGGCCCCCATATCGGCCAGCAGCGTGGTGGCGAAGGGCCCGGCAATGACACGGGTCAGATCGACGACGCAGATATCATCGAGTGCCTTCGCCGTCACGGCCGTCGCCCGCCTTCTCCGAGGGCGTCCCGTGCGGCGCCATGGACTTTATCGTCGCGATACTTCGAGGCCGAGCCTTCGAACCACCGGCGAACTTCCGTCTGCGCTGCGTCGCCGTGATGCAGGTACATATACATGAGCCCCATACCGACGAGGAAGCCGATCACAAAACGTTTCATACGAATCGACGAATTCCCTATAATATGTGTCCGTGAAGCAGTAAAGAGCTACTCGGGCGGGCGGCGGTCGAAATTCCTCCAGGTACCGCGTTCACGAAGGCGCTTGACCTCCGCCGGGCTCTGGCGCGTGCGCTGGCCGAACGCTTCGAGCAGCTGGTTGGTCATGTCAGCGGCA
>DASVHW010000125.1 GCA_036382395.1 Candidatus Binatia bacterium
ATTCAGTCTGTTCGGCATGTTTCGCCTCCTCACACAACGCCTGCTCTACACCATCCCGGTGCTGTGGCTAGTGGTGTCGGTGGTTTTTCTGCTCATCCACCTGGTGCCGGGCGACCCGATACAGCAGATGCTGGGCGAAGGCGCGGCGGCGGCCGACATCCAGGCGACGCGGCACGCCTACGGGCTCGACGTCCCGATCGGGCGCCAGTACGTGAATTACTGGAAAGGCGTGCTGCACGGCGACTTGGGACAGTCGTTGCGCTTTAACCAGGGCGTCACCCAGCTCATCGCTACGCGCTACCCGTACACGCTGCGGCTGACCCTGGCCTCGCTCGCGGTGGCGCTGCTGCTGTCCATTCCGGCTGGCGTACGGTCGGCGCGGAGGCGCAATCGCTGGGACGACCGCGCCATCAGCTTTGTCAGCCTGCTCGGCCTGTCGTTCCCCAATTTCGCGCTCGGCCCGGTGTTGATCTTGTTTTTCGCGATCTACCTGGGAGCGCTGCCCGTCTCCGGCAGCGGCACCTTGGCGCACCTGGTTCTGCCGGCAGTCACCATGGGCGGCGCGCTGGCGGCGATCCTGACGCGCATGGTGCGCACCTCGATGCTGGAGGAACTGGGGCAGGACTACATTCGCACCGCGCGCGCCAAGGGCCTGCCCGAGCGCACCGTTGTGTACCGGCACGCGTTGCGCAACGCCATGGTCCCGGTACTCACCGTGATCGGCTTGCAGTTTGGCGCCTTACTGGCGGGCGCCATCGTCACGGAAACGATCTTCTCGTGGCCGGGAATCGGACGCCTGACTATCCAGGCGATCTCCAACCGCGACTACTACCTGGTGCAGGGCTGCATCCTGGCGATCGGGTTGACGTATGTGGCAGTGAATTTTTTTACCGACATTCTCTATTCGGTGGCGAATCCGAGAATACGACAATAGGCTTCGGGCTTCGGGAAATCCAACTTCCCTAACGCCTAATACCTAAAGCCTAAAGCCTGTTTTCGCGCTGCCTTAGGCCTTCTTCGGCTCCACAGTTTCCACCAAAACCTTCGCTACTCTGCGTCCATCCATATCGAGCACCGTGAAGCGGCGGTTCACGTAGTCCACTGATTCCCCGGTGCGCGGGATGCGCTGGAACTGAAACAGCATGAATCCGGCGAGGGTTTCATATCCCTGGTCCGACGGCAGGGTGAAGTGATTCTGCGTTTCCAGGTCGCGAATAGTGGTTGAGCCGTCGAGCACCATGGTGCTGGCGCCCGCCGGGAACGAAGGCACGGCGACGTCGAATTCGTCCTCAATCTCGCCGACGACTTGCTCCAGGACGTCCTCCACCGTGACCACTCCGGAGGTAGAGCCAAACTCATCCACAACCACGGCCAAGTGGCGCTTGCGGCGGCGAAACTCCACCAGCAGGTCGGTCAGGGGCTTGGTTTCCGGCACGACGAGCACGTGGTGCATGATGTCGCGCACGGTCATTTGGGCCAGCCGGACACCCGCTTCCTCGGCGGTGCCCTTGGTATAGCGCAGGCGCATCCAGCGCGTCAGGTCCTTGCTGTAGAGCAGGCCAATGATGTACTCGGGGCCGCGCTGCGGGTCGTACACCGGCACCCGCGAGTGTTGCTCCTCGACGACGCGCGCCAGCGCCTGCTCCAGCGGCATGTCGGCGGGCAGCGAGAAGATGCGCCGGCGCGGCACCATGATCTGGCGCACCGTTAGCTCGCCCAATTCGAGCGCGCGCACCGCCATCTCGTGCTCGATGTTGGCAATCATCCCGTGATGGTGCGAGGAGCGCACCATCAGCTTGAGCTCCTCGGGTGAATGAACGCCGGCGGTACGGATTTGCGTGGTCCCAAAGCGGCGGAGCACCCAGTACGCGGAGCGGCTCATGATCCTCAGGAAAGGCCGCGCCACCGCCATAAAGACGAGCATGGGGCCGGCTACGGCCAGCGCGATGCGCTCACCGCGGTGCAGCGCCAGCGACTTGGGGACCAGTTCGCCCAGTACGACCAGCAGGTATGTGATGAGGAGGAACGAAATCAGCACGCCAAGGGCGTGGGAGTAGGCGGCGCCGTGTGGCAGGCCCTCGAAGGCGTGTTCGAAAACGGAGGCCAGCGTCGCTTCGCCGACCCAGCCGAGGCCCAGGCTGGCCAAGGTAACGCCCAGTTGGACGGCCGCCAGGAGGTCGTCGAGATGCTCATGCAGCCGCAGCACCTTGCGGGCGCCGAGGCGGCCGGCCTCGATCATCTGCTGGATTCGCGTATCGCGGACGCTGATCAGGGCGAATTCGGTCGCCACAAAGAAAGCGTTCGCCGCCACCAGCAGGACTACGGCGAATACGCGCACCAGCACGTAACCAACCATGCCCGGCGATTGTAGCAGCAGGCCTGCGCCATCGTTGAAACGGGGTCAAAGCGCTGCAACTGAAACTCGAAACTGAAACTTCGTTGCTTTCCTTTTCATGGAGTTGGGGTCTAAGGAAAAGGATGGCTGGCCGGGTCCGCCTGGGAAAACCGGGAACTTTTTCGTGGCGGCCGGCGTAATAAAGGGGAGGGGCGGCACGTCTCCCCTAAGATAGACCGGAAGCGAGATTTAACCCCGGCGGTACCCGGGCCGGGGCTGGAGGCTGGGAGTGGCGAACGGCAACGGAAAAAAGAAGAAAAAGCGCTGGATCATAGTCACCGTATCGCTGGTGGGCGTCATCATCATCGTGCTGGTAGTGACTGCCATGACGCGCGGGGGCGCCAAGATCGACCCCTCGAAGCTGGCCAAAGTCGAAAAAGGCGACCTCGCCAAGAGCGTGGTCGCGACCGGCAAGATCACGCCCATCGTCAAGACCGATATCAAGTCGAAGGCCAGCGGCATCGTGAAGAAATGGTACGTGGACGCCGGCGAGCGCGTGAAGACCGGCACCCTGCTCGTGGAACTCGATAAAGACGAGATTACTGCCCAGGTCCGCCAGGCCCGTGCCTTCCTGGAAGCTGCCGAAGCCCAATCCCGCGCCTCCAAGGCCGACCTCGAGCGCGCCAAGGTGGACGCCGAGGGTCCCGATGTCCCGCTGCTCAAGCGCGCTTACGATCGCGCCCAGAACATGGCCAAGGACGGTGTAGTGTCGCAGGCGCAGCTCGACGACGCGCAGAAGAACTACGAGCTCGCTTTGAACAAGCAGCAGGTGTCGAAGGCCAACCTGATCGTGCTGAAGGCAAAAACATCCCAGGCGGACGCGCAGGTCAACCAGGCGCAGGCATCCTTGAAGCAGTTGGAAGAGCAACTTGGATACACGACCATCGTCGCACCCATGGACGGCCTGATCCTGTCGCGAAACGTGGAAGTCGGCGACGCGGTCAGCTCCATCCTGGTGCTGGGCTCCTCGGCCACGCTGGTGATGAGCGAGGGTGATACCAGCGAAGTTTACGTGCTCGGCAAGGTGGACGAGAG
>DASVHW010000126.1 GCA_036382395.1 Candidatus Binatia bacterium
CTTGACTTAGCTGGTGCTTCCCGAAACATGGGAGGCATGCCGCAAGATGGGTTCGGGCGCAGCATCGATTACCTGCGGATATCGCTCATCGATCACTGCAACCTGCGTTGCGTGTACTGCATGCCGCTGAGCGGGCTACGCTTCGCAAAGTCGAATGAGTTGCTGTCCGCGGCCGAGCTGGAACGCGTGGGCCGTGCGGCAGTCGCCGTGGGTTTCCGCAAGATCCGGCTCACCGGCGGCGAGCCCACCCTGCGCCCGGATGTGGCTGAAATCGTCGAGCGCATGGCTCGCCTGCCTGGCCTGCGTGATCTGGCGATGACCACCAACGGCATCCTGCTGCCGCGGCTGGCGGCGCGCCTCGCCAGCGCCGGCCTGCGGCGGGTGAACATTCATATCGACACACTCCATCCCGGCCGCCTGCAGCGCCTCATGCGCTTCGGAACGGTGGAGGAAATCTGGGCGGGCATAGAAGCGGCGGAAGCCGTGGGCCTGCGTCCCATCAAGCTCAACGTCGTGGTGACGCGCGGGTATAACGATGAAGACGTCGTCGAGTTGGCGCGCCTGACGCAAACCCACGACTGGCATGTCCGCTTCATTGAGCTGATGCCCCTCGGCGGTGGGGAATGTGCGCGGCTGGCGGTGTCGCAGTACGTGTCGAACCAAGACACCCGCCGGCGCATAGAAGAGGCGGTCGGTCCGCTGACGCTGCTTCCGGATCAACATCCCGCCGACGAGTCGCAGAACTTCCGCCTTGGGAATGCGCCCGGCGTGATCGGGTTCATCAGCCCGGTGAGCCGCCCGTATTGCGGCAACTGCAACCGCATGCGGCTCACGGCTGACGGCAAGTTCCACCTCTGCCTGCTCAATGACGACGAGATCGATTTGCGCCAAGCCCTGCGCGACGGGGCCGACGATACGGCTATCCAGAACCTCTTGTTGCGGGCCGTCGCCGCCAAGCCGACCGGACACCACCTTGCCCGCGGCGTTTCTACCGAAGACCGCAGCATGTACCAGATCGGTGGATGATCACCCTGATCGTCACGGATGCCGCCTCGTCGCGTGGGTTGAGTCGAGGCGGCGCTTTGTTATAACCGCACGATGGCGGTAACCAGTGTCAGTCAGGCCCGCACCGTTCTCGGTGACGACGTCCTCGGTGCCGAAGCACTTGCCAATGTCCTCGGCCAAGTGTCGGCTGCGGAACTTCGTACGGAGATTCCATTCACCAGTGCCGCTCTTGCCGCTGCCCGCAACAGCGGGATGATGCTGGTCTTACGGCTGGCACAGGCGGATGATCGCGTGCCGCTGACGATCGTGCAGATGTTGCAGCGATTCCCGCAGGCGTTCGATCAAAAACTTCTCCGCCAGATGGGGTACCAGTTGAAAGACGAGTGGGGCATCGCGTTGGAACCGCTGGCGGCCACAGAGACGTGCACTCCGGGTTGGGCGTTGGTGCGCAAAGACGTGTTGGAAGACAGCTGCAACCTGTCGTACGATGAGCAGGATACGGCTATTCGCAACTACGCGGCGATGTTGGGCGATGCCGCGGTCCGCCGCCGAACGGCGGTGGAAGCCGTGTACGACACGCTGCTGTACTTTGAGGCGCGTAAGATCCGCCTGCTGGAGCGCAGCTGGGATTGGTCGAGTTCGGCGACGCTCGACGGCGGCTATCTGAATGTTGGGGGCTTTGCTTCGGCCGGCATGCAGGTGCTGAGTTATTCGCGCGCCGTACGGCACGGCCAGCTCGGAGTGTGCCCGACCTGTCAGCCGATCAAGTGAGTGCGCGCCATGTACTTTGTGACGACGAAGCGACCGGACTACATCCTGTTCTGCATGACGCCGAGCGAACGGGCCGCCATCGGGCTCACCGAGAAACAGATGGTGCACTTGCTGGTGCGGCCGTCGTGCGCAGACGAGTGGCGCCTCCTGTGCGAGTGGAATACCGACGCCTATTCACTCACCGATTTCATGGCCGCGCTACACCACGTGAGCGAACCGGCGGATCCACAGCAGTTGCTGGACTTCGTCCCCGCCCGGCTGCGTTCCTGAGCGGCCTCCACCCCGGTCGGATCGCTCTCCTTATCCACGATCCAGCGCGGGTGACCGCAGCGTCACTACGCGGCGCCGCGGTCTAAGCGCAAGGCGGCAGACTGGGCTCGTGCGGCCACCTCCGCCACTGGTCGGCTGCGGCGAATTGGTCGTTGGGCGCGCAGCGCATGCTGGCGGCTACGGGCGTGTTCTTCGCAGGCGGAATGTAGACGCTGGAAGTGCCCTCGGCGCCACATCCGGCGAGCACCAATACCGTGAAGCAGACCATCGCTGTCCACGCCCTATTTCTTCGGCCTAATCCAATCATGCATGCTCCCCAAGCGGGCGCTACCTGACCATCACCCGATGCCTGTTGTCAAGCAATTTGGTGCATGCTGTCCAAAGCTGTCAGCAGTCAGCGGTCAGCTCTCGGAGGCTGTGAGGGAATGCGTCGTCCGCGACCACGGCGATTCCACCATTGCTGACCTTCGGCTGCTCACAGAGAGTCTCCTAACGAAATCTCATTTGCCCGTGCCAGTGTGCTGCCCAAAATTGGGCCAGCACCGACCGGGGGGCCACATTGGCAGCCGGTGGGTTTCATGGTAGATCCTGCGGCCCGCACAGAGCGTGATGTCAGAACAGGCCTTGACAGGGGTGCGCGTCATCGAGTGTGGCACCATGGTTTCTGCCGCGTATGCGGCGAAGCTGATGGCCGACCTCGGTGCCGATGTCATCAAGGTTGAACCGCCGCGCGGTGGCGACCCCGCTCGGCGTCGAGGACCATTTCCGGGCGGCCATCCCGATGCGGAAAAGAGCGGGCTCTTCTTGTATCTCAATACGAACAAACGCGGCGTGACCATCGACCTTGCCCAGCCGCGGGGGCGTGAGGTGCTGGCCACGTTGGCGGTGAAGGCGGATCTGCTGATCCACAATTTCTCGCCGGGACAGATGGCGGACATGGGCGTGGACTTCGCCTCTCTGTCGCGCGTCAATCCCGAGTTGGTGCTGGTATCCATCACGCCGTTTGGTCTCACCGGCCCGCATCGCGATTACCAGGCGACCGATCTTACTCTGTGGAATGCGGGCGGGATCGCCTATCTGAACGGCGGCGGACCGGCCGCCGAAGATCTCCCACCACTGAAGGCGTTCGGCCAGCAGTCCGAATTCCAGGGCGGCCTCAATGCCGCAGTGGCTGGACTGGGCGCGCTCCTTGCCCGGGTACGTGACGGTCGTGGCCAGCACGTCTCGATCTCCATTCAGGAAAGCCTTGCCGCTACTCTCGAACTCGCCTTCGAGTTCTGGCCGTACATGGGCATGCTGGCTTCACGCTTGGGCCAAAAGCCCATCCAGCCGCTCGACTTTCTCGAGTGTCGCGATGGGTGGATCTACCTCTGTTGCATCGAGGAGCACCAGTGGCAAACCTGGGTCGATCTGATGGGGAATCCGGAGTGGGCCAGCCTGGAGCTGTTCGACAACCGGCTCACACGCGGCGCCAACTGGGATGCGCTCAAGTTGTTCCTGCAAGAATGGGTGCGGGAGCACAGCGTCGAGGAACTGTATCACGCCGGACAAGCTCGCCGAGTGCCGCTGGCGCCGGTGTCGACGATGGCCGACCTGTTCGCCTCCGACCATCTCAAGTCGCGCGGGTTCTTCGCCGTCATCGATCACCCGCGCGCCGGCAGCCTGCAGTACCCCGGTGTGCCCTACAAGTTCTCGCTCACCCCGTGGACGATCCGCCGGCCCGCGCCACTGCTCGGACAGCACAACGACGAGATACTGGGCGACTTGGGAATCACGGCTGCGGAGCTGACCGTGTTGCGACAGGAAGGAGTGATGTAGTGATGGCCGGCGCCGCGCCGCTGCAGGGCATCCGCGTTGCGGACTTCACCTGGGTGTGGGCTGGACCGTTTTGCACCTTGCAGCTGGCGCACCTGGGCGCGGAAGTCATTCGGATCGAGACCGCGACGCGCCCCTGCGTCACCCGCATGCTGCCGCCGTGGGCGGAGGGCGAGTTCGGCCTCAATCGGAGCGGGTATTTCAATCAATACAACCAGGGAAAGCTGAGCCTGGCACTCGACTTCAAGAATCCCCGCGCCGTTGAGATTGCCAAGGAACTGGTCGCCCAAAGCGATATCGTCTGCGAGAATTTCGCCTTCGGGGTGATGGACCGCATGGGGCTGGGGTACGATGTCCTGAAGCAGATCAAGCCCGATATCATCATGATCGCGATGTCCGGCTACGG
>DASVHW010000127.1 GCA_036382395.1 Candidatus Binatia bacterium
CGACGCCTATTGGGAACCACGCGGCAGTCCGACGTGCCCGCACGCGGCGCAGGCCGGGATTTTCCGGCCGCCGAACGCCACGATCGGTGCTACCAAGGCCTTCGGCGGCCGGCCGAAGGCCGCTGCACTTCCAGTGATGCCCCTCGGCCGCCTGCCGAGCGCAATGTCCGACAAGATGATTCCATCCACAGATGGCGCGGATGCCTGTAGAGAGCGCAGACTGGCCCGCGCCAAGACGCCAAGGCGCCAGGATCAGCTTGCCGAGGAGAGCGTCGAGAAATTCCGAATGGCTAGGCCAACGTCTCGCCTCAAATCGACCATGCAGTGCACCGGAGGTGCGGGTGTGCGACAAATTTGTGGGTCTTGTCGTTCGGGTTTCCCCACTCGCCCTGAGATCCAACCGGCAAAGACGCCGGCTTGGAGCGCCCATGAACCGTTCTCACGCCCGGCGCCACCGCCCGGGGCAACACCCCATATGCGTTAACCTAACCTATGCAACACCGGCGAGTAATTCGAATTTACGCCGAAGGCGTTACGCAACACAGCCCAGGGTTGGCCGCGCAGCGGCTACCCTGGGGTGTGACACCGTTCTTCTTCTACCCCGAAGGGGTTGCGCTCTACGTGGGGCACGCATTATGTTGACAGTGGGGCATGGCTCAGTCTCTATCAAATTGCCTCGTTCACCTCATCTTTTCAACCAAGGATCGGCGTCCCTTTCTTGCTGACACCGACCGGCGAAACGCCATGCACCGCTACCTTGGCGCCGTCTCAACACGACTGGATTGCCCGGTGATCCGCGTTGGTGGCGTCGCCGATCACGTGCACTGTCTGGCACGCCAAGCTCGCACCATCACCGTGGCCGAATGGGTCAAGGAAATAAAGCGAGCCTCGTCGCAGTGGGCAAAGACCCAGGACGCATCGCTTCACGGTTTTCAGTGGCAGGCCGGGTATGCGGTATTCTCGGTAAGTCAGTCCCTGGGCCGAAAGGTGGAACAATACATCGGACAGCAAGAGGAGCATCATCGCAGATTCGACTTTCAGAGCGAGCTCCGCAAACTGCTAGATGCCCATGGCCTGGGATACGATGAGCGGTACGTGTGGGATTGAGGCGGTGAAGCGCAACCCCTTCAGGGTTGAACACTGTTCGGACCATTGACCCAGGGTAGCTTCGCAACCCTGGGCTATGTGGCACAACGCCTTCGGCGTAGGGGCATCGGATCATGGGCAACGCAGGTTGGTGCGCTGCCGGTTAGGTTAACGCATATGGGGCAACGCCCTGGGCGACGGGCGGCGCATGTTCATGGGCAGACTCATGGGCAAGCGGGCTTCGCTCAACCACCGGCCAGTGGCTTCGAACCCTCCGGGTTCACGCAGGTCGGCATCGAACTTGGCACTCTCCAGTAGCGTCCATATCGAGCAACTGGGCGAGTGCCCCCTGAATCGTCAAAGGGATTCGAGGAACGTTACTCTGCGTTCCAGATGATCGAGTAGAGGACGGGATGTGGGCAACTGTCCGGTGGCCACACGGATCAGTTCCACTGGCCGGTAAGTCTGGCCTAATCGGTGAACGTGTTCCCGCAGCCAACTCAGCAGCAGGCGGAACTCCCCCGCTGCCACTGCCGCCTCAACCGAGCCCAGGTCAGCTTCGGCGGCGCGGTCCAGTTGTGCGGCGTACATGTTGCCGAGGGCGTAACTCGGGAAGTAGCCGATGGCGCCACTCGGCCAATGCACGTCTTGGAGTACGCCGTCGCGGTCCGTCTCCGGTATGACGCCCAGGTACTCTCCCATCTTCTCACGCCAGACCTGCGGCAGGGCAGCGACATCGAGGCTGCCGTCCAGCAAGGCCCGCTCGAGTTCGAAGCGCAGGATGATATGCAAGTTATAGGTGATCTCGTCTGCCTCCGTACGGATCAGCTACGGTCGCGCCTCATTGGCGGCGACCACGATCGATTCGAGCGACGTCCTGGCCAGGCCGGGAAAGGCCTGGCGAGCCGCGGGGAGGAGATGCTTCCAAAAGGCCATCGATCTCCCGATTTGGTTCTCCCACAGCCGCGATTGGGATTCATGGATGCCGAATGAGCACGACTGTCCCCGCGGCGTGCCCCACGCCTCGGCATCGAGTCCTTGTTCGTAGAGCGCGTGTCCGGTTTCGTGGAGGGTCGCATACAGCGCGTAGCGCAGGTCGCGTGCATCGTACCGCGTGGTGATGCGGACATCATCCCCAACGTTGGTGGTAAAGGGATGGGCAGCTTCGTCGAGGCGGCCTTTGTTGAAGTCGAAGCCCAGACGGACCGCCACCGCCTGATTGAAGCGCCGCTGCGCCTCGACCGGAAAGTCGCCGCACAAGGCATTGGCGTCGAGCCGGCCGGCATCGAGCCGCGCCTTGATCCGGTCCACCAGCGGCAGCAGCCCATGGCGGAGATCCGCAAAGAGTGGCTCGATCAAGGCCGCAGACGCGCCGGGCTCGTATTCTTCGAGCAACACGTCGTACGCCGGGCGGCTCGCATCCATCGCGGCAGCAACGCGGCGCTCGGTCTCCACGACCCGCCCAAGCCAGGGCGCCAACATGGAGAAATCGTCGTCCCGCCGCGCCGCCACCCATACCGCACGCGCCTGTGCGTGGAGCGTCGACCGCTGCCGCACCAGCGCCGTATCGAGCCGGCGTCTCCGATCGACGCGCCATTTCGTTTCGCGCACGTCGACCGCCTGTTGCGGGTTGAGTTCCGAGCCGCTGTCCGCCAGCCCGTCCACCACTGCCAGGAAGGCGGGGGCGGTTTGACGCTCATGCAGGAGCCCGGCCAGGGTACCAATCTGTCGTGCCCGCCCCTCGATGGCCCCGGCCGGCATCAGGGTTTCTTGATCCCACTCCAGCAATTGCAGCACGCCGCCAAGATCTGCCTGTAGGCGCAACGCCGCGACCAATTGCGCGTAGGCCTCGTCAACCCGCGTCACCGCGTGCTCTCACCCGCCAGGTAGGCGGCGGCGTGGTGCAGACCGGCAATGGTCTTCGCGTCTTGAATCTCTCCTGCTCGGATCATGCTCAACGCGCTTTGTAGCGGCATCCGGCTGATCGACAGCACCTCATCTTCCTCGAGCTGCTGAACCGTCGGCGTGAGTTTGCGGGCAAGAAAGAGATGGATGCGTTCGTCGCAAAATCCGGGCGCAGTGAAAATCGCCCCCAGTTGCACCAGTTCCGCGGCGACGAGGCCCACCTCCTCCTGCAACTCACGCGCAGCGCATCGTATCGGCTCCTCGCCGCCGTCGAGCTTGCCGGCCGGGATCTCCCAGATGAAGCCGCCGGCGGCATAGCGGTACTGGTGCACCAAGGTCACCGAACCGTCGTCGTGCACCGGCACAATCGCCGCCGCGCCCGGATGTCGAATGACTTCCAGGGTCACGGTGACCTGATTCGGCAGTGTGACCTCCTCCAAGCGCAGGTCGACGATGCGCCCCTTGTAGATCTGACGCACGGCCACTCAGATGACTGTTCCCGGCGTGATGACGCCGTTTTTCGGAATGATCACCACCCCATCGCGGATGTAGTAGCCTGGGCCATCAAGGGTCTGGACCTTATTCTGGTTGCGGATCACCACGCCCTCACCAATGCGCGCATTCTTGTCGATAATGGCGTGTTCAACCGTGCTGCCCGCACCCACGCCAACCGGGATCACACCGCCCTGACCGTCCGGGGCATCCGGCGTGCCATAGAAATCCGCACCCATCATGACTGTATGCGACAGGCGGACGCGGCGCCCGATGATGCTGCGGATGCCGACCACCGAGTGATCGATTTCCGCGTCTTCGATGCGGCAGCCCTCGCAGATCACCGACTCGTCGATCCGCGCCGCGTGCAGATTCGTCGGCGGCAGAAAGCGGGGCCGCGTATAGATCGGCGCACGTTCGCTGAAGAGGTCGATGGGCGGCGTGCCCGATGCCAACTCGATGTTGGCGGCGTAAAAGGTGCGGATGGTCCCGATGTCCTCCCAGTAGCCGGAAAAGAAGTGCGCGTGCACCCGGTGGGTACGGATGGCCCGGGGAATCACCTCCTTGCCGAAGTCCATTTGTGCCGGGTCCTCGAGAGCCCCCACCAGCACCTCGGGGCGGAACACGTAGATGCCCATCGATGCCAGGTATGGACGACCGCTGGAGGCGCCACGCGCCACCAACATCTGTTCACTCAGGGCGAGCTGACGCAGCGAGGACACGTCACGCGGCTTCTCGACGAAGTCGGTCACGGTGCCGAAACCGTCGATCTGCAGAATGCCGAACTCGCCGGCGTCACGTTCGGTCACCGGGGTGGCGGCCACCGTAATATCGGCGCGGCTGGCGACATGCGCTTCGAGGATCCGCCGGAAGTCCATCACATAGAGTTGATCCCCAGAGAGCACGAGAATGGTGTCGGTACCCGGACGCAAGAAGCGGCGGAGCTGCTTGCGCACGGCATCGGCGGTTCCCTGGTACCAATCCGTGCACTCCTCGGTTTGCTCCGCGGCCAGTATCTCCACGAAGCCGCGCGAGAACGGATCGAAGCGGTAGGTCCGCGCCACGTGCCGGTTCAACGACGCCGATTGGAACTGGGACAACACAAAGATGTTGCGCAACCCGGAGTTGATGCAGTTACTGATCGGGATGTCGACGAGGCGGTACTTCCCTACCAGCGGCACCGCCGGCTTACTCCGCAACTGCGTCAGCGGATACAACCGGGTCCCGCGACCGCCTCCCAAGATGACCGCAACGACGTTTTCCACAGAAAGCGACGATACCTTACGGCGAACCGCTGGTCCACACGCCGGAGCGGGTTGGCGCCGAACATCGAGGGATTTCACGAAAGCGCAACAATCGCCGCGCGGACGCGTCAATCCGCCAGGCGCGGATCAGACCGCCGCCATCTGGTTGCGGACCAGCACCGAGGGGGTGGCCACACTGGTCAACCAGAGTTGGTGGACGGCGCGCGTGGCACCGACGTGCAGAAGCCGGCGGGCAGCCGGAGTGTCCGGAAAATTCGCGCTGCTGAGCTCCACCAGGATGACGTAGTCGAACTCCAAACCCTTCACTTGTTCGATTTCGGTGACCTCGACGCCGGGGGCGAAGGTGAAATCCTGGCGTTCAACCCGGCGTAGACGCGGGACCTCGCTGTTCATCAAGCCACGATGGTAGAGGGCACTCAGCTCGCGCGAAGAAGTCAGCACCGCCACCGACGCCAGACGTTCCTTCCCCGAAAGTTCTTTGAGGGCATCCGCCAGGAATGCCACACAGGCCCCGTGATCAGTGAAGCGGAACAATTCCACCGGCGGCCCCGAGCGCGTCGTCATTGGCGGCGTGTCGTCTTCCCGCAAGTCGCCGAGGATGCCCACGGCAAACTCCGCAATCTCACGCGAGCAACGATAGCTGACCTCCAGCGTGTTCACTTCCGTCCCCTCGAGGCCCAGGTCACGGAAAAACGTGGCCCAGGAGGTGAAACCGGCGTCGTGCATGATGTGTTGCTGCGTATCGCCAGCCAGCGTCAGGCTGCGGTGCTCATCCAGGCAGCCGAGCAGAACCTGCACCTCCACCGGAGAGAAGTCTTGGACTTCATCGATGGCAATATGCTGGTAACGCAGCGGCTTGCCTGCACGCGACGGAAGCGGGCCGATGCGCAACTGCCAGGCTCGCAGCAGGAGCGCGTCGTCCTCCGCGTCGAGCTCCGCTTGCACCTCTTGGTCCCCCTCCATCCAGGCGACCACCTCCTCGTACCGCTCCCGGTTCCAGGTGGCGGCCCGGACGAGCTCTTCGGTCGTGAAGGCGTCGGGCGCCACCTGTGCAAACACCTCCTCCAGCAGCGCCGCCTGGCTCAAGAGGCTGGCCCAGTCATCGATCACTTGCTCCGGCTTGCGCCGGCCCTGCACCCGCCCCACCTGTTTCTCCAAAGCGACGAGCAAGCCCGGATGGAGCTTCAGGCGTTGCACCAGGGCGGGAGTGTCCTCGCGCGTCTGGCGCGGCAGCTTGGGAAACAGGCGTCTCGTCTGCTCGGCCGCCCACTCGTGAAAGGTGCGGACCTGGACTTGCTGCACACCCAGGGCGGGAAGCACGTGGCTGACGTAATCGCGCAGGGCCGGGGAGAAGACGACGACCAGGGTCTGCGCCGAGTCGATGCCCGCATCCTCGTACGCCAGGTACGCAATCCGATGCAGGGCGACGGTGGTTTTTCCCGATCCCGCCGTGCCGCGAATGACGACGAAGCCGGCAGACGGCCGGGTAATGAGCTCGAACTGCTTCGGGTCGATCAATCCGGCGATGTCCGGTAGGTGCTTATCCGCGCCGCGCAGCGTTCCGTGCGGGTCGGTCCCCAAACGGCGGTGGGTTCCCTCACCCGCCGGATGCGCGCGCAGGGCCGCCCCTTCCCCTCCCGCCAGGCGGGGGACCTCAATCGCTGTTTGCTGCCACCCGGTCGGGGCTTGCCCGTCACGCGAGAAGATCCCTTCCGGTGCCACGATTCGCTGCAGCGTCCGATCGCGAATGGTAACCGTCCGTCGCGCCACCACGTCACCGCTGATCACGCGACCGGCAATTTCCTCTTCGTAGGCCTCGCCCTGCTGGTAGCGGTAGAAAATCTTCGAGATGGGTGCGTTGCGCCAATCGACGATCCGCACGCCGCGCTGCAGCCACGTGGCCTTGCCGAGGAGGATATCCCGGAGGCTGCCATCCTCGCGCAAGCGCATGTGGGCAAAGTACGGTGAGTCACGATCGACCTGCGGCGCCTGGCGTGCCAAGCGCAACTGGTCCAAGAGCGCGGATTGTCTGTGCCATTGGTCCATGAGTGCCGGTTGATCTTCCAGCTTGGTACGTTCGTCCATCATCTCGCGCAGCCGCGCCAGCCCGGCGACCACGGATTCTTCCGACCGCGGCACCACGGCGGGCGGCGCATCGAGCGCGTGTGTGACCTGTTCGAGCTGGGTCAATTCATCGGTGACGACCGCATGTGGCACGCCCGCATCCTAACGGGTTGCGGGCGCGCGGTAC
>DASVHW010000128.1 GCA_036382395.1 Candidatus Binatia bacterium
CAGCACACCAACCTGCTCTCCTGACTGCCGCACCGGCGGTAACACGCTGCGCGGGATGTCGAAGATGGAGAGGATCTCGTCCGACCAGCACCGCTGCTGCAGATCAAACAGCATGGACTCCGTGGCGTTGGAGGGCTCGGCAGCCAGCTCACCGCTAAGGCGGTACGTCAGCCAGTCGCTGATCATGAGCACCTGAGCCACCGGCGCTGCCGCACGCTTGCGGAACCAGAGATAGCGCGCGAGCGGGAAGATGAACGGCGCGGAGTGCCCGGTGATGCGATACAGGCGTTCCCCGCCCAACCGCTCCAGGATTTCGAAGCCCTCGTTGAAGCCGCGCGCATCGAGGTTGGGACCGGCGTAGATCTCGTCGCCGTGCGCATCCAGAAACACGCATCCCTCGCGCTGGCTGGTGCTGCCAATACCAACGACATCGCCCGGAGCAATCGCCGCCTTGGCCAGCGCGGCGCGCGCACAGCGACACAGAATGTCCCAGAACACCGGCGCGCTAAAGGAGAACGCCTTCACAAACGGCAGATCCGGGTTGACTTCGAGATCGTAGCCCCAGGGCTCGCGGTGTACCCCGAGCACACGTCCGGCGGCGTCGAAGATGACACACTTGCCACCGCCGGTTCCGGCATCGAGGGTCACGAAAGCGGGCATGTGGGCCTAAGTTTTTGCGCGGCGCTGCCGCGGACCGGCGAAGCGTGCCTCGCGCCTATGGCTGATAGCATATGGCATATGGTCAGGAACCATACGCCATGAGCCATACGCCATATGCCGGGGCTTGAGGCGAACGAATCTTGACCCACACTCAACGAGTCTCATGCCTCACGCCCTCTAGTCAGCACTTCCGGGTTAACGATGTGCAACGGCCGCTCGCCGCGCAGGTATGCCTCGATGCCGTCCACAATCATGTCGGTTTGGTGCCGCACGACGTCACGCGTTGCCCCACCGAGGTGCGGCGATACCAGGACGTTAGGGAGGCGGACGAAACGATTGTCGGGTTGCACCGGTTCGTCCTGGAAGACGTCCAATGCCGCGCCAGCCACGTGCCCGTCGACCAGGGCGGCGTACAGCGCATCTTCGTCGACAATCGAGGCTCGGGCCAAGTTCAAGACATACGATCCGCGCTTGAGCCGGCGGATCTGGTCCGCACCGATCAGGCCCTGGGTCTCGGGCAACTCCGGACAGTGGACGGTCACAATGTCCGCACACCGCAGGAGGTCATCGAGTCCCATGGGCTCGGCGTGATGCGCCCGACAGACTGCGGCCGCAACCAAAGGATCGTAGGCAACGACTCGGCTCCCGAAGCCGTGCAACCGTTGCGCCACGCCACGCCCGATGGCACCGAACCCGACGATACCGACGCTCACCCCTCCCAGCTCGAAGCCGCCGTAGCGTTCATACGCCGCCAGATAGTCCGCGGTGCTCTCGAAGCGCATTTTCCCCTGCTTGAGCAGCGTATTGACGGTGAAGATGTGGCGCGCCAGCGCCAGCATGTAGCCGATGGTGAGGTCCGCCACCGCATCGGCGTTACGCGCCGGCGCAAACAGCACCGGGATACCGCGCGCCGTGGCGCGCTCGACGCCGATGTTGATGGGGTCGCCGCGGCAGCAGCCAATCAATTTGAGATTACAGGCATCGATCACCTCGTCGTGCGCCAGGTCGGTCTCGACGATGAGGACATCGGCACCAGCCGCCGTAATGCGAGCGGCAAATTTCCGGCCGTCGTAATAGATGCGCTTGCTGGTGCGCCAGTCATCGTACTCAACCTCCATGTGTCGCCGCAGGCGCGCCAGCCCGTCAGCACTGAACGATGCGGTGATCAACGCCTTCATTCACCACCCTCTCACGTCCGCTCGAGCAGGGTCTTCACCATATTGATCATATGCGCCCGTACCCGCTTGCCGACCTTGGGGGTGTAGACGCTGCCGCCAAGCAGGCTGGTGAACTGGCGGCTGTCCAGCAGGAAGAGCAAGAGCACACTGTAGACCGTGAGCATGAACAGCTGGAAGTCGGCGTCCCTCCGCTTACGGCCGCTGAATTCTTCCGCCCAGGCGGCAAACACTTTCCAGGCGGGGACGAGGACGTCAGGCTCGATGTCCACCGGACTTTCTTCATTCTCGAGCAGCCGGCGCACCAGGAGCTTGGGCACGGTGGGATGGTCGGCGAAGAAGTCGAACAGCCCGCCCATGGCTTGCTCGACGACCGATGGCCCGGGCGTCATGCTGCGCACGCGGCCGGGGATCGAACGGCGCACCAGATCGAGGATGCGATCGTAGATGTTCTGAAAGACGGCGACGTACAACGTCTCCTTGGACTCCCAATGATAATGCAGGCTGGAGATGTTCACCCGCGCCTTCGCCGCGATGTCGCGCGTCGACGCCCCCGCAAACCCCTTCGCGGCGAACACCTCCTCGGCCGCGGCGAGGATCCGCGCTTTCGTGGAGGACGGCGCTTCGCGCGCCTTTTGCAATGCCGAGCGCATGATCGAATGATTAAATCAAACGACCTAGTCCTCTTAGGAAGGACGGCTGCGGTTGTCAAGAAACCCGGCGCGAATTATCCTTGGACCATTATGCAGGCCACGCGGCGCGGGGGAGCGAGGATGCGGAGACTCGGGACACTGGCACTGGGAATGCTGTTATTGGCGGCATGCGCGGCACAGCAGCCAGCCGCACCGCCACCGGCGGAAGTCTCGGTCGCCACGCCGGCACCACCGCCGGAACGCTGGATTCTGGTAAGCAAGACGGAACGAACGTTGTCGCTCTATGAAGGGACGCAGTTGCGCAAGGTGTACCCGGTCGTTCTGGGAAAAGACCCGGTGTGGGCGAAGCTCCATCAGGGTGATCACCGGACCCCCGAAGGCGAGTACCACATCGTCAACAAGTACTTTCACCCGTTCTGGTCGCGCTTCATGATGCTCGACTATCCGACACCGGCAAATGAGGAAATCTACGCGTGGAGCCGCACCCACGGGGTACTGCCCGCCCGCGGCCGTGGTGCGCCAGGGATCGGCGGCGCCATCGGCATTCACGGCACCGAGGACGAGAGCCTGAACCGGCGCGGAAAGAACTGGACCGAGGGATGCGTGTCATTGTTCAACCACGACGTCGACGAGCTGTACGACCTCGTTCCCATGGGCACGCGGGTGGTCATCCAGCGCTGACAGCGGTCGACTCATTGAGTTCGTTCCCCGTGCCGGCTATCGGAGGCCGATGTCGCCAATGATCAGCCCTCGCTCATTCAGCTTCGGCGGCACAGCTGCCATCGTCACCAGCATGGGAATCATCATCGGCTTGGGGACGGCGACGGCGGGGACGGCGACGATCGTGAGCAGCCTGCTCGTCGTTGCACTAGCTGACAACATCAGCGATTCGCTGAGCATCCACATGTACCAGGAAGCCGAGAGCCTGGCAGGACGCGCGGCATTCAGGGCCACCCTGGCGAACTTTGTGGTGCGCGTCGTGGTGGTCCTCACCTTCGTGCTCATCGTGTTGATGTTTCCCCATCCGTATGTCGAACTCCTCGCGCTCGCGTGGGGCTTTCTCTTGCTGGCCGGCCTTTCCTACACCCTCGCCCGGGCGCGCGGCGTCAGCCCTCTGCCTGAGGTAGGCAAGCACCTCGCGGTCGCCGTTGTGGTGATCGCTGCGAGCCGGCTGATCGGCTCGTGGATTCTGCATAACGTCGGCTGAGGCGCGCGCTGGGTGGGAATGTATCGCGGTCGGACTGGCGCTTCTACTGCACCATCGATAAGGTCCGGCCGAGCGGGCTTGGTTCAAGGAGGGGAAGGCAATGGTCGCCGAGGTCGTCCGCAGCTACGGCTTCGATAAGGATCATCCCACCGGCATGAAGTAACGCACGCTTGCGCTGCGCCGGCGCGCACCAGTACAACTCGGGGAGGAGGATGGAGCGATGGTCGTGTTCATCACCGGCGCTTCGAGCGGCATCGGAGCAGCGACGGCGCGTGCGTTTGCGCTCTCGGGAGTGCGGTTGGTGCTGGCCGCCCGCCGCCTCGAACGGCTGCGTGAGGTGGCGGCCGGTCTGCACACCGACACGCATCTGATCGGGCTCGACGTGCGCGACCGCGCGGCGGTGCATCAGGCGGTGGCGGCGATTCCGCCGGCGTTCGGCGATATCGACGTGCTGGTGAACAATGCCGGCCTGTCGCGCGGCTTTGAGTTCGTGCACGAAGGCTCCGAGGACGATTGGGACGAGATGATCGACACCAACGTCAAAGGCCTGCTGTACGTGACCCGCGCCGTGCTGCCCGGCATGGTCGCCCGCGGCCGCGGGCACGTGATCAACATCGGCTCGGTCGCCGGCCACGAGAGCTACCCGCGCGGCAACGTCTACTGCGCCAGCAAAGCCGCCGTGCGTATGTTGAATAAGGGAATGCGGTTGGACCTCCTGGGCACCGGCATCCGCGTCAGCACCGTCGACCCCGGGCTGGTGCCGACGGAGTTCAGCGAAGTCCGCTTCCACGGTGACCGCGAGCGCGCCGCGGTGGTGTACGAAAACACCCGGCCGCTCTCGGCGGCCGACGTGGCCGAAGCCATCGTCTGGTGCGCCAGCCGGCCCCCGTGGGTCAACGTCGAAGAGCTGCTGCTGATGCCCACCGATCAGGCCGCGCCCATTCTGATACACCGGCGGCCGCTGCAGCCGACCGAGATCATCGCCACCGCTCCGATCGCCGAACGCTGGCTGGAGGCGTGGAACGCGCACGACCTCAATCGCATTCTGGCCCTGTACACCCCCGACGCCCGCCACACCAGCAAGCGCGTCCGGGCGCTCGGCGGGGAGAACGACACGCTGCACGGCAAACAAGCTATCGCCGAATATTTCGGACTCGCGCTTGAACGCTATCCAGCGCTACGCTTTGAGCCGATCTCGGTCTCTACTGGACCTCGGACCGTCGCCATCGAGTACCAATCACAGCACACCGGAAGCAACGAGCCGACGCTGGAATTGCTGGAGCTGAATGGTGCCGGCCTGATCATCCACTCGCGCGTGTACCACGGGCCGTGAACGGCCGATCCGGGACGGCATCCTAGCAGAGAGTTTGTGAAGAATTCAAAACCGAATCCCTTATCCGTTCACCCCGAGTAGCGGCCGTTCTTTTCGGCCGCGTATCGAGGGGCGGTTTGCAAGGCAGGTCGGCAGCTAACAGTCCCTCGATACGCACCCTGAGAAGACGTGCGCTACTCGGGACGAACGGGTTTGGAATCTGTGGAGATTTCTTCTCAAACTCGTAGGACCTGCTGCAGACCGCTGATCACCGCGCCGCGCTCACCGATCTCGACCGGCACGCCGTTGCGATACGCGATCACCTGATTGGAGAATGGAGACACGCGTGCCCCGGGAGTCAGAATGCCGACGAGATTGAGCGGATCGCTGGCGCTGACCACTGCCACCTCATCCTCGCTCTTGGCGCGGCGCACGGCGCGCAACGCATCCACAGCCTCGGGCAGGGCAAACTGCTCCCCGACCAGCCCGGCGACGAA
>DASVHW010000129.1 GCA_036382395.1 Candidatus Binatia bacterium
TCACTCACCATTGCTGCAAACCCGGTAAGTCGCATCCAGCAGTTTCCGCAGTAGGGACGGAGGCACCCCGGAAGCAGTGAGGCCGCTGCGTAGGGTCGCGTCGAGCCGATCGCGTGCCGGCGATGGACCCAGCCACGGCCGGCAGCGGGACGCTTCCGCAATGATCTGATCGCTGGCCGCCGCGACCGCCGTGCGCAACTGCGCCAGAGAAAGGTCTGCCGGCACCGATGCGACAGGTGTGGACCTCTCGACGGCCTTCGCGGCTTCGATCTGCACCCGAAAGAGTTCCGCCACGTCGTCTGGATTCAATCGGACGGCCGCGGCCGCGGCACGCACGTGTTCCAGTACCCGCGCCTCTTGCTGCGGGTCTTCAATCGGCAGGTGCTCGCGCTGTTTGACCGCAACCACCAGCGGCATCAACTGCAAGCGCAAGTCGATGGCAGCCGCCAATGCCTCGAAGCCGGCTTGCGCCGGAGTGAGCGCGAAGCGGTCGCCGAACCATTGCCGGCGTTGCTGGTCGAGCCAGCCGTCGGCCTCGCGAGCGGCCAGCCACTCGTTGACGTGCCGCAAGAGGTCGCCGGCACCGGGCGCGAGCGCGTATGCTTTGCGGTCGCGCGTGAACGGTCCGATCGTGGCGAACCGCTTGGCGGGCCACGTGCGCGCTTCCAATGCTTCACTGATGGCCACGTCGATGTCACCGCGTTGCAGGATGCCGGGCAGCGAGGAGTTCTCCGGAACCGGCAGCAGGCGTGCGTGGCCGAACCGCTGGCGCGCCACCTGTTCGAGATGGCCGCCGGCATTGACCCCGATCCGCACGCCGCTGCGATCGAGGTCCGCGAGGCTGCGGAATCTGGTGCGGTCACGCTTCTGGATGACGGCCACGGCACCAGTGACGACGTATGGCCGAGTGTAGAGGACCTGCACCGCTCGATCCGGGCGCAGAGTCACGCCACTCATCGCCATATCGAACGCGCCGGCCTCCAACTGCCGCACGAGGTCGGGCCAGCGGAAGGGCGTGAACTCGATCGGGCGACCGAGATCGGCCGCCAAACGCCGTGCCACGGCGATGTCGAACCCCGTGAAGCCACCGCCCGCATCGCGGACACTGAACGGCGCATAGTCCCCGCTCGTGCCGACCCGGAGCACCGCCGGAGTGCTGTCGGCAACGGCAGCGCTAAGCTGCGTTAGGAAGATGATGGCCGCCAGCGCGGCGCCAACAAGAGGCCTGCGCATGAACTCCCTCATGAGCGGCTACGGTTGACACGCCAGCGGGGCAGAGGCAAGAGAGCAAGAGACCGATGGCACAACTCACACAAGTGGAATTTCAACAAGCGATCGCCATGCTGGCGAATGAAATGGGACTGCAGCGTCTGCGCGATCGCTTTGTCCGGCTCAACGCATTAGTCACGCGGCGCAAGGTGGCTTCGCCACAGGCGCTGGCTGACCAGCTCTTCCTACTGTCGGCGGGCCTGCGGCGTCAGGTTCCCGCGACCTACGCCTTCCATGTAGTCTGGAGCGAGCAGCTTACCACCAAGGTCGGCGAGCAGGGCGAGAAGAACCTCGAGAAGATCGCCGAAGGCGTCAACGCCTGCCTCGGAGAGAACGAGGACATCCTGCCGGAGAAAGCCACCGATCTGGACGCCGCGCTGGCCGAGTACGAGCGAGCCCTGAGCACTGCCGTGGGACAGGAGATGGCGCGCATGGAAATGCTGCTCAAAGCGGTGCCGGCGGTCGCCGCGAAACTGCGGGCCGCGCCAGCACAATCGCAACAGCCCGCGCCCGAAGGCGCGCCGCAATAGCGAGAGAACGCCCTCACCCTGAGCCGCTCCCAGAGGGAGAGGGAACCGGGTACGTGCCGGTCCGCTGTTCATGAAACCTCTTTCCGATCTGCTGCGCGGCATTGCCGCCGAGGTGCTCTCGGGTAATCCCGACATTGCGGTGCGCGCCATTGCTTCCGACTCGCGCACCGTGCAGCCGGGCGATGTCTTCGTCTGTCTTCCCGGCTACCGCACCGAAGGTGGTGAGATGCGTGCCGATCGGCACGACTTCATCCCCATGGCTGTCGAGCGTGGGGCCACGGCGCTGGTCGTCGAGCGCACTGTCGTCCCCCCGCCCGGGGTGACGGTGCTCCAAGTAGCCGACTGCTGGGGTGCGATCGCCGCCATGGCCTGCGAATTCTTCGATCACCCGTCACGCGCACTCGTGATGATCGGCGTCACCGGCACCAGCGGCAAGACCTCGACGACGTATTTCATCGAATCGATGTTCCACGCCGCAGGCATTCCCACGGCGCGGCTCGGCACCATCGAGTATCGCTTTGGCGACACCGTCATCCCCGCCCAGCAAACGACGCCGGAAGCCCCCGAGTTACAACGCCTGCTGCGCCAGGCGGTGGACGGCGGATTCCAGGCGGTGGTGATGGAGGTGTCTTCGCATGCGCTCGAGTTGCGGCGCGCAGCGGGGGTCGCTTTCGACGTCGCCGTGTTCACCAACATCAGCCAGGACCATCTCAACTTCCATCCCGATATGCACCACTACCGGCGCGCCAAGGGCCGCTTGTTCGAAGAACTCGCCAGCGGCGGCAAGGCCGCCACCGCCATCGTCAATGCCGATGACGCCAGCAGTGCGTACATTATCGGGATCAATCGCGGCGCGCTGCTGACCTACGGCATTCGGCAGCCCGCGGACGTGCGCGGGCGCGACATCACCGTCAGCCTCCACGGCACGACGTTTCACGCAACCACACCGGCCGGCGAACTCACCGTGGAATTACCGCACGTCGGCGATTATCACGTGTACAACGCACTCGCCGCCATCGGTGTCGGCCTGGCCCTGCGGTTGGATCTGGCGGATGTGCGCTCCGGACTAGCCGGGACGCCGCCGATTCCTGGTCGATTCGAACTGGTGGAGTGCGGCCAGAGCTTCACCGTCGCGGTCGACTATGCCCATAAGCCCGACGCCTTGGAGCGACTGCTGCGCGGCGCCCGCGCCCTCGGACCGAATCGCATCCTGACGGTCTTCGGTTGCGGCGGCGATCGCGATCGCGGCAAGCGCCCAATCATGGGCCGTCTCGCAACGCAGCTGAGCGACGTGGTCATCGTCACTTCAGACAATCCGCGCTCCGAGAATCCGGAGCAGATCATCGCGGAGATCATGGCCGGCGTGCGTGAGGTGAAAGGGACGGCCGCGCCCGTGCGGACCGAGGTCGACCGCGCCCGCGCCATCGAGACCGCCATTCAGCTGGCTGAGCCCGGCGATCTCGTCCTCATCGCCGGCAAAGGCCACGAGACCTATCAGCTCTTTGCCGATCACCGGGTACACTTCGACGACCGCGAGCAGGCGCGGCAGGCGTTGGCGCGGCTGAACGTCGCGCCTCGCTGATCGCCTATCGGAAGAGCTTCAGACCATAAGTACACGTTGGAAGAAATACGGCGACGTATCCTAACCCCGCTCACCCTTCGACGGGCTGCCCATGAACACGCGCCTGCTCCGTCGCCCAGGGCGTTGCCCTGGGCTCATGGCTTGCCGCCCTTTCAGGGCTGAGACCAAAAAGACTCAAATGCTCTACGGTGATGAGCCCCAACGGGGCGGCCATTCATCAGCCTGGGGCATCGCCCCGGGCTGTGATGTCGGGTGCGATCGGGTTCGTGGGCCCTCCAAGCCGGCACCCCGCCGGTCCGCTCTCTCAGGGTGAGCGGGGTGTCGTCAAATACGTTGCCACACTTCTGTCCTCGAGGACTAAGCGATCTGCGATCAGCGAGGCTGTCCGCGCAACTCGTACATGCCGTGGACGATCGAGATCACATCGACCGGGGCATCGAACGGCTCCCCACGAAACTCGCGATAGGCGCGCTCGACATTGAAAAGCAGCCGCTCTGGTTCGGTCCAAGTTGCATACGGCCCACGGTCTATTAGTTTCGCCGCCTCCACGGCCGAAAGCCCGGCGTCGAAGAACCGTTGGGACTCCGCCCTCACGTATTGCAGGTAGGCTTTCATTTCCCGCAGGCCTTCAATTCCGCACAGCGGCCCGTGACCGGGAACGATCACCTCGGGGTTCAGCGCAACAATATGGTCGAGCGCCTCGATCCACCTGGCAAAGGTCCCCTCCCAGCCGATCGGCGTGCACAGGCGAAACAGGACATCGCCGGTAAACACAACCCGTTGCTCGGGAAGATGCGCTATGACGTCCCCGGCCGTGTGTGCCGGTCCCACGTAGATCAGCCGCACCAGAATGCCATCGAGGTCGAGATCCAGGGAGTCCTCGATGAGCGTCGTGGGCGGGGTCAGCTCGATTCCCGAGAAATCCCAATCCCCGAGCCCCTGCGCAAAGCTCGCCAGGGCCGGATCACCGCTGGCGGCGGCCTGCTGGAGCATCTGCATGGTCTCCGGCCGTTCTTTCGCCATCGCCGCGGCGCACAACCGGTGTCCGATGATCTCCGCGCCCCGGAAGAGCTGGTTGCCCCAGCAGTGGTCCCCGTTGTGGTGCGTGTTGACCACGCGTCGCGCCGGTCCCTTCCACACCCGGGTGTACAGCTCGATGAGCTGGCGCGTATGCGGCAGATCCCAGAACGTGTCGATGACTAGCCCGCCACCGCGGTTGATGAAGCCCGAGTTGCTGGTGCCCAATCCTCGGTCCGCCTGCAGGCACGTGTACACATCTGTGGCGATCTCTTGCAGCTCCATACGGTGGCCTCCTGGAAGTCGGGACATTCCTAAGGATTCACGACGTTGATCGGCTTTCCCGCAAGAAAGGCGTTGACGTTCGCGACGGTCACCGCCATCAAGCGGCGGCGGGCGGCCAGGCTGGCCCACGCCATGTGCGGCGTGATGACGCAGTTACGGGCATGCAGCAGCGGGTTGTCCGGCCGCATCGGTTCCGCCGACACGACGTCCAACCCCGCACCCGCAAGCTGGTTGCTGTTCAACGCATCGGCCA
>DASVHW010000130.1 GCA_036382395.1 Candidatus Binatia bacterium
CCGCGACTCATCGGGCTCTGGCAGGCGGGGCGGCTGGACCTCGAGGGATTGATCACCGCGCGCCGCCCGCTGAGCGAAATCAATGAAGCCGTCGCCGACCTGAAGGCCAGCCGCGGGATCCGCACCGTTCTCGCCCTGTAGACGAACCGGAAGGATGCCGTTGCCGTTTCCCCAGCAGTTGATGTAACTGCCTCGGACAACATCGGAGGAGTAGCCCGCATGAGCGCACAGAACATGGAAGTCTTTGAGCAAGTAGCGGACATGATCATCGAAGAGGACTTCATGGCCGGGCCGAAGACGCCGGCATTCATCGATATCATGCGCCTGCAATTCACCGAGGCGGAGGCGCGATTGGCCCTCCAGATTCGCACCACCGGCGGCACACTGTCCGAGCTTGCCGAAAAGACAAAAGTCAAGAAAGACAAGCTCGAGAAGGTGCTCTATATTATGGCCGACAAGGGCACCATCTTCTACGAGCCGGGCCCGGACCCGATCTATAGAGTGATCAAGATGGCCGCGCCCGGCTTCATCGAAACCGGCTTGTGGGGCGGCATCAAGTACCCGTACCAAGTGCAACTGGCCAAAGCGATCAACCAAGTCTTGAAAGACTGGGCCGAAGAAAAGCTCGCCAAGTTGGGGTTTCCGTTCGCGCCGGTCTGGGCCGGCGTGAATACACTGCCGGCCGACGCCGATCCCTCGGAAAACCTCGCCGAGGCCATCCGGCACGAGGGACACTGGAGCGTCTCGCCGTGTCCGTGCCGTCTCTCCCAGTGGATCACCGATCCCGGCAACCACTGCGGTCACATATTGGAAACCTGCATCCATACCGGTGACCAAAGCCGCTGGGCGGTCAAGCATGGGATGGCGAGAGAGTTGACCTACGAGGGACTCGTCGAGCTTTTGGAAAAGTGCAACAAGGACGGGCTCGTTCATACACTCAACATCCAGAACTGCGTCTGCAATTGCTGCAATGATTGTTGCGCCATCTTTCAGGGGCGGAAGAGTGGCCAGAAGGTGTTCGCCCCCTCCCCGTTCGTTCCGAAGGTCGACGAGGACTCATGCAACGGCTGCAACAAGTGCGTCGACCACTGCCCCACGAAAGCCATCTCGGCGAACGAGGATGACGAGGACTGTGTGTCGGTGGATTATGAGACCTGCATCGGCTGCGGCGTCTGTGTGACCGCGTGCAAACCGCACTTCATGACCCTGATGCGGCGCCCGGCCGCGGCCGCGTAGACTCGGTCGGATATGTTCGCTCGAAGGTGACCCATGACGGAAGGGAACACTCAGACCAGACGCTTACAAGGAAAGGTGACGGTGGTCACCGGAGCGGCATCCGGAATCGGCTACGCCTGCGCCCAGCGCTTCGCGGTAGAGGGCGCCGTCGTCATCGGCTTCGATCTGAACGAAAGCCCGGACTGGGAAAGCGTCCAGCGCCAAGCCCCGGCAGCGCGCTTTTTCGTCCGCGATGTCTGTGACTTCGCCGGGCTCGAATCCGCCGTCGCCGAGATCGTTCGCGAGCATGGCCACGTCGATGTGTTGGTCACCGCCGCGGGCATTGCGGGAGGTGGCCCGGTCCACGCCCTTGCCATTGAGGAGTGGGACCGGGTGCAGAATGTGAACTTGAAAGGCACCTTCCTCTCCGCCAAGGCAGTGCTTCCGGTGATGATGCAGCAACGTTCGGGCAGCATCATCACCCTCGGCAGTGTCGAAGGGCTCGAGGGCAGCGAGGGTGGCAGCACATACAACGCCTCCAAGGGCGGCGTGGTCCTGCTCACCAAGAACATCGCCATGGACTACGGACGCCTGGGGATACGGGCCAACTGCATCTGCCCGGGAATGATCGACACGCCGTTGTTCCAGTCGGTTTTCGGCAGCGAGTATTTCGCCAAGTACAGGGAGCGTATCCGTGAGCAACACAAACTGGGGCGCTTCGGTCGGCCCGAGGAGGTCGCCGGAGTGGCCTTCTTCCTGGCTTCCGACGACGCCTCGTTCGTCACCGGCCAGAGCCTGGCCGTGGACGGGGGCTACACCGCTGGGCACCACTTCGGGTTCACCAAACTGATGGGCCTCGAATGAGAACGGCAGTCACCACGAAGCTGTGCGACTAGGAGGGCCGAGAGATGACATCGATCGACATTGACACGGGACTGACGGATGAGGACCGCGCGGCGCGCGACACGTGCCACGCCTTTGCCAAGGAGGTGCTGCGTCCGGCCGGCAGAGAGCTCGACCGCCTGCCCGATCCCGCCGATGTGATCGCACCCAAGTCGATACTGTGGGATGTCTTCAAGAAGTATCAGGAGCTGGGTATCCACAAGCTCACCGCCGATCCGAGCATGGATCCGATCGCCAAGGCCCGGCTCATGTGCATCATCAATGAGGAACTCGCCTGGGGAGACGTCGGCCTGGCGATCACCCTGGGGCTGTGTGGGTTCCATCAGCCCTGGATCGAACAAAGTGGGAACAAGGAACTGCTTGAGCGCTTCTGCTCACCGGACCGGCTGACGATCAGCTGTTGGGCTTTGACCGAACCCGACCACGGCAGCGACACGGTCGCGGTCACCGAAAGCTTCTTCAGCGATCCCAAGTTGCGGGCGAACTGCACCGCGCGCAAGGTCGGCGACGAGTACGTGATCAGCGGCCAGAAGGCGGCATGGGTGTCGAACGGTAGCATCGCCGAACTCGCCGTGTTGTTCTGTACCCTCGATCCAAGCCAAGGCTTCAAGGGTGGGGCCGTGTTCCTCGTGCCGCTCGACCTGCCCGGCATCCATCGGCCCAAGCCTCTCGACAAGCTCGGCCAACGCTCGCTCAACCAAGGCGAGATCTACTTCACCGACGTACGCGTTCCCGCGTCTTACATGGTGCTGGGGCCCGAGTTCTATTCCATGGCTCTGGAAACCATGCTGGGCTACGCCAACTCGGGTATGGGCCAGCTCTTCGTCGGCGTGGCGCGGGCGGCGTACGACTATGCCGTGGACTACGCCAAGCAACGCGTACAGGGGGGCGTACCGATCTTCGAGCACCAGAGTGTCAGAGGGCGGCTCTTCAAAATGTTCATGAAGGTGGAAGCCGCGCGGGCGCTGGTGCGCCGGGTGGCGCTGTACACCGCGGCGAACGCGCCGATCGTCCAGTACTCGATTGCCTCGAAGGTTTTTTGCACGAACACCGCATTCGAGGTGGCGAGCGAGGCGGTCCAGATCTTCGGCGGCAACGGCCTGAGCCGCGAGTACCCGATCGAGAAGGTGCTCCGTGACGCACGCGCATCGATGATCGAGGATGGCTGCAACGAAGTTTTGGGCCTGCTCGGTGGCAGCAGACTCTGATGTTCTCCCTCTACCCGCGGGAGAGGGTCGGGGTGAAGGCGCATTCGAGGAGACACCATGGAGTTGAGAGAAGTCATCGGACGCAGACGATCGATTCGTTTCTTGCTTCCCCACCAACCGGTGGAGTTGGGCAAGATCCAGCGCATGCTCGAAGCGGCCCGCATCGCATCGCACTGGGGCAACGTGAACAGTCTGCGCGCCATCGTCATCGAGCGTGACAAAGCACCGAAGGAAGTGCTCGACGCCCTGCCCTCCCCGGTGGGCGGCTACCAGATCGAGCTCGCACCGGTCATCATCGTTTGGTACCTTGAGACGGCGTGTACGGATCACATCGGCACACGCCTGCGTGAGCTCCTCGCCGCGGGCGCCATCGGATACGGTCCCAACAAGAAAACGGCGCTGGAGAAGACGCTGGTCCCCATAATGGAGAATGCCGGCGATGCGTTGAAGATGCCCGGCCTCAGCGAGGTCGATTGCGGACAGGGCATTGCCCAGGCCACGTTGATGGCCTTCGAGCAGGGGCTCGGCACCTGCTGTCTGGGAAGCGGTGATCCTGACGGCATCCGACGGAAGCTCGGCCTGCCCGACACCTGCCGTGTGCTGGTGACGCAGACCGTCGGCTACCCGGCTGAGGATCCCGGAGCCGGTGGCCAGCGGCCGCGCTTGCCTTTCGAGACGCTCTTTCAATTGAACGGGTATAACACTCCCTTCCCGCGCGCAGCTGAAGTCGTTGCGGAACTGCAGGGCGACGGCATGCTCCAAGACCCGGCTCCATTGCCGTGGCGCGAGGCCGAGCTAGAGTATCTACGACGAGCCCTCGACCTCAAAGGTGAAGGGCTGATTTGAAGAGCGTTCAGCCGTCAGCCGTCAGCCTTCAGCGGTCAGCTGGGATAAAGAGCCGCTCAGAGCTGAGAGGCTGTGAGGAAATTGGTACGAAGGCAAATGAGATTTCGTCAGCACAATCTGTGTGAGCGGCCGAAGGTCGCCAATGGTGGTATAGGCTTCCAGCCTGTACCAGTGAACGTGCGGGCGAACGGCCGCCGGGTTAGTACAGGCTGGAAGCCTATACCACCGGCATTACGCCTCTTTGGCGCAACCCAAGGCGGAATCGCCGTGGTCGCGGACCACGCATTTCCTCATAGCCTCTGAGAGCTGACCGCTGAGAGCTGAAAGCATTCTCGAAGGAAGGAGAGACCATGCGCTTGAATGCCATTATCGCCGGTGTCGGCATGACCCGGTTCATGAAGTATCCCGACAAGGGTTTGAAGGAACTCGGCACGGAAGCCACCCGTGCCGCAGTCGCCGACGCCGGGCTCGAGCTGGGTGATCTCGAAGCGGCGTACGTGGGCAACTGCGCCGCAGGCTTGATCACCGGACAAGAATCCATCCGCGGGCAAGTGATTCTCGGCACCATCGGCATCGGCAAGATCCCGATCATCAACGTCGAGAACGCCTGTGCCAGTGGCTCCACGGCACTGTTTCAGGCAAGTGCCATGGTGTCCACCGGCCTGTACGACATCGTGCTCGCGCTCGGTGTCGAGAAGCTCACGCACCCGGACAAGATGCGCAGCTTCGCCGCCTTCGCCGGCGCGGTGGATGTCGACGAGCTGAACGAAATGATTGCGTCTCTCAGCAAAGCGGCCGAGTCCGATACCAGCGGCGCCGGCCAGAACCGGTCTATGTTCATGGACATCTATGCCATGGCTGCCCGGGCCCACATGAAGAAGTACGGCACCACAAAGGAGCAGTTCGCCAAGGTGGCCGCGAAGAGCTCGTTCCACGGCAGCTTGAATCCGCGGGCGCAGTTCCGTGAAGCACTGACGGTGGAGCAGGTGTTGAACGACCGGCTGATCGTGGAGCCGCTGACCCGGTCGATGTGCTCGCCCATCGGCGATGGCGCCGCCGCCGCAGTCGTGGTCAGCGAGCGCAAGGCCCGGCAACTCGGCATCAGCAAGCCGGTCCGGATCTCCACCATGGTGATGCATTCGGGTTGGAATCACCGGGATGATGAACCGGATACCGTCCAGCTGTGTGCGCGTGAGGCCTACGAGCAGGCCGGCGTGGGACCGCAGGACCTGAACGTGGTCGAATTGCACGATGCCTCGGCTCCCGCCGAGATCATTGGCTACGAGCAGTTGGGACTTTGTCCTAAAGGCGAAGGTGGCAAGCTGGTCGAGTCGGGCGCCACCAAGCTCGGCGGACGCATACCCGTCAACACGTCAGGCGGCCTGTTGCGCAAGGGGCACCCGGTCGGCGCCACCGGCATCGCGCAGATCGTGGAGTTGACCGAACAGCTGCAAGGGCGCTCCGGCCAGCGCCAGGTCGAGGGCGCCAAGCTCGCGCTGGCACAGAATGGTGGCGGCAAGAAAGGCAACGACGCCGCCGCCATGCTGGTGACTATCCTCCAGCGATGACGGCTCAGGCATAGGGCTCATCGCACAGGGGTCGTCGATGCGTGAGCGCAACGAACTGATCCTCGCCGATCTCATCGAGATCCGGGCCGAGCAGCGTCCGGATCTCGACGTGCTCACCTTCGAGCACTTGAGTCTCGACGGCGGGGCGACGCCGGATGAGGTCCGCACCTTCGCCGCCCTGCAGGCGAATGCCAACCGCATCGCCGCCGGATTGATCGCCAACGGCCTGCGGCGCGGCGACCGCTTCGGGATCATGATGCGCAACCATCCCGAGTTCGTGGAGGCGATGGTCGCGGCCTCCATCACAGGCGGCGTGTTCGTGCCCATCGACCCGCGCACGCGCGGTGACAAGCTGGCCTACATGCTCGGCAATTCCGGTTGCGCTGGGATCATCTGCGCCGATTACTGCCTGGCGGATATCGACGCCGTGCGCCGGCGGCTTCCGGATCTGAAGTGGGTGCTCGCGCTCGAGAGCAGTGAGGCCACCGCTGCCCTGTCGAGCTTCGGCGGCGTCGAGCCATTGCGCCAAGTCCTGTCGAAGCCGGCCGCGACCATTGATGTCCGCGTCGACAGCCCGGATGCCCCGCTCCAGATCATGTACACCTCGGGGACCACGGGAGACCCGAAAGGCATCGTCGGAGTCAACTCCCGCTTCTGCCTGGCCGGGATGCTCGGCATGCTCTTCAACTATCAGCCGGACGATCGGCCCTACACGGGTCTTTCCTTCACGCACGGCAACGCGCAGTCGATGACCTTGATGCCCTCGCTCAGCATGGGGCTGCGGGCCGTCATCAGCCAGCGCTTCACCAAATCCAAGCTGTGGGACGTCTGTCGCCGGTACGGCTGCACCACCTTCTCGATCCTCGGCGGCATGGCGACGGCCATCTACAGCGAGCCGGCCAAGCCGAATGACGCCGACAACCCGGTACGGGTCATTATCAGCGGCGGCATGCCGGCCGTCATCTGGGAGGCCTTCGAGAAGCGCTTCAACGTCAAGATCATGGAGTTGTACGGCGCCATGGACGGCGGCGGCATGGCCTACAAGCCCGTCGGTCAGGGACCGGTCGGCTCCTTCGGGAAACCGATGCCCGGCCTCGAAATGAAAATCCTCGACGCGGACGGTAACGAGTGCCCACCCGGCGTGGTGGGCGAGATCTGCTGCCGGCCCGCCGGCGGAGGCGAGGCGACCGTCGAGTATTTTGGAGACCCCGAAGCCTCCAAGAAGAAGGTCCGCCGTGGCTGGAATCGCAGCGGGGACATGGGCCATGGCGACGCGGACGGTTGGCTTTTTTTCGACTACCGCGCCGGCGGTGGCATCCGCCACAATGGGGACTTCATCAACCCGAGCTTCGTCGAGAAGGCCATCGCCGAACATCCCGCCGTCGCGGACGTGTTCGTTTACGGCGTGCCGGCGGCATCGGGCGCCCCAGGCGAGAAAGACGTCGTGGCGGTCGTCGTCCCCATGACAGGCGCAGCCTTCGATCCGGCGTCGGTCTTCGCCGTCTGTCGCGCCAAGCTCGAGGCGAACTTCGTACCCACCTACCTCCAGGTCGTCGACGAAATCCCCAAGACCGCCTCCGAGAAGCCTCTGGAGCGGCTCCTTGTCGATCAGTTTGATCCCAACGCCGCGAACGTCTTCACACCAACACACCAGTAGCTCGGTGACGGCTCCGCATTGACGATGGGGGCGCAGCCGCGCTAACGAACGAGCCATGAACACATCCTCGTCGGCCAAGACACTCGGTTTCGTCGACTCGGCAGAATCCCTGCACGAAGCAGCCCGCAAAGAGGTGGGCTTCGATGATTTCGGCGACCCGGCGTACCTGGAAGGCTTTCGCGTGTTGATGGAAGCCTACGACCGCGAGTCGCGCATTACCCCCACGGGCCGCGCCATGGTGCAGGCGCAGTTGTTGGGCATCCTCAAGAACCGTTTGGTGGCGCAGAAAGCGTGGAAGGAAAACCCGGCCATCTTGCGTACCGAGATCCGCCGGCCCATCTTCGTCCTCGGCTTGGCGCGCACCGGCACCACGGCACTGCATCACCTCCTCGGGCAGGACCCGAACAGTCAGGTGCTCGAGTACTGGCTCGCGGCCGCGCCGTCCCCGCGCCCGCCCAGGGAGCAGTGGGAAGGCGATCCGCGCTACCAGCGCGCCGTGCAGGAACTGGACTGGATGTACAAGACGGACCCGAGCCTGAAGGCCGTGCACTTGATGACGGCCGACGGTCCCGACGAGTGCCGTCACCTCTTGCTGCAGAACTTCACCGACGACACCTTCGACTGCAACGCCACAATTCCGTCCTACTCCGAGTGGTACGAGCATTACGACATGCTGGCTACCTACGCGCGCCACCGCGATCTGCTGAAACTCATCGGCTCCACCTCGCCCGAACGCCGCTGGCTGCTGAAATACCCGGCCCACATGGGCAACTTGAGGGCCATCTTCAAGATCTACCCCGACGCGTGCATCGTGCAGACGCACCGCGACCCGAGCAAAGTGATGCCGTCGATCTGTAGCCTGGTCGCCGGCTGGCGGGCGCTCTACGAAGACAACGTGGACCGTCGTGCGGTTGCCAAATGGTTGCTCGACCTGTGGGCGACGCGATTAGAACGAGGCCTTGAGGTCCGGCGCGAACAGAACCCGAAGCAGTTCTTCGACCTGCATCTCCGAGAGATCCTGTCCAACCCGGTCGGCGCCGTGAAACGCGTCTACGACCACTTCGGGATCGAGATGACGCCCGAAGCCGAGCAGCGGTTTCACGCCTGGAAAGACGAGAATCCTCGCGGCAAGTACGGCGAGCACCACTACCGAGCCGAGGATTTTGGTTTTACCGACGATGTGATCGCCGATCGGTTCGGTACGTACATGAAGCATTTCCAGATCGAACGGGAGGGGAGTAAGACGTAAACAAAGCGATCTGCTTACGTCTTACGTTTCACGTTTTACGCATTAGGTTTTTATGTTCACACGCAAGCCTCGCAGCGCCCATGAGGCGGCACTCCTCCAAAAGGTCAAGGACTATCTTCCGTCCGGCGTGAGGAACGCCACGGCCTCTCCGGAGCACGCCATGGTCATCAAGCGTGGACATGGGGCCCGCATCGAGGACTTCAGCGGCAACGAATACATCGACTACCTTTTGGGATCGGGCCCCATGCTCTTGGGACACGCCCACCCCGCGGTAGTCGCTGCCGTGCGTGACTATCTGGAACGTGGCAGCACCTATCTCATGGTCAACGAGCCGGCGATCTTGCTGGCTGAGGAGATCGTCAGGGCGGTTCCGTGCGCCGAAAAGGTCTCGTTCAACAGTACCGGCTCGGAATCCACCTTCTTCGCGATGCGACTGGCCCGAGCCTATCGGAAACGAGACAAGATCCTGAAATTCGAAGGAGCCTATCACGGCATGAGTGACTACGCCCTGATGAGCACCCACTGGACGCGCGCTTTGACGAACTATCCCGTGGCGGTGGCGGACTCCGCCGGCATTCCGCGCTGCATTGAAGGCGAAGTGCTCATTGCGCCGTTCAACAACATCGAAACCACCTCGGCCATCATCGAGAAACACCACGACGAACTGGCGGGGGTCATTGTCGAGCCGATGCAGCGCACCATCCCTCCGCGGCCAGGGTTCTTGCAGGAGTTGCGTCAGGTCACCACGCACTACGGCATCCCGTTGATCTTCGACGAAATCGTCACCGGGTTCCGCTTCGCCTACGGTGGCGCGCAGGAATACTACGGTGTGGTGCCCGACCTGTGCGCCCTCGGGAAGAGCATGTCCGGCGGGCATCCGCTCACCGTGCTCTGCGGTCGGGAGGAGATCATGTCGTATGTCGATCTCGCCCGGATGACCAGCGGCGACCACGTGCGGCAGACCGGCACCATGAGCGGCAACCCGATCTCGGCGGTGGCGAGCTTGGCCACATTGAAAGAGCTGCGACGGGAGGGAGCCTACGAGCGTCTGTTCGCCACCGGCCGGAAATTGAAGGACACCTTGCAGCAGTTGCTCACCGAGGCGGCGATCCCCGCACAGGTCATCGGCGAGCCCCCCGCCTTCGAGGTATGGTTCACCGATCATGAGATCACCGATTTCCGCTCGAGCCTGACCGCCGACGTTGCGCTGCGAGAACGCTTCGTACAACTGCTGCTCGATCGCGGCATCGTCAAGGCACACGAGAAGTTCTTCGTGTCGCTGGCCCACACCGACGAGGACGTCGAGATCACTATCGAAGCGTTCCGCTCGGCGATCGGCGAACTACGAGAATCGGCGCATCGTTCGAAATTCCTTCGGGAGCCGAATTGCAGGTGATCGGGATAGGAGGGAGCCTCGCGGCTTCCCCCCTCCCACAGGGACTGTCGATAAATGACCGGCCGCTGGTTTCGTATGCCGTATTTTCCGCGTGGTTCCGTAGCGGCGCAGCATGCTGCGCCCCTACATTCGGAAAACCCCTCATTTGATGGACTCTGAGACCGCTCGTGCTGAGGCTCTCGAAGCACGTCTTCGTATTTATCGACAGTCCCGTAAGGAGGGGGGAATGAAATACGTTAGGCGACTGCGGCGCGCCTGGTTGAATGCTTGAGCACGACTTTCACGCGAATACCCATATTGGCCAGCATGTCGATCAAGGTGTCGATGCTGAAGAGCTCAATGCGGCCGCACATCAGATCACTGACCCGCGGCTGGGAAACCCCCAAGAGCTTGGCTGCCTGGGCCTGCTTCAGCCCGCGGGCCGAGATGACCTTCTGCAGGTGGATCAGCAGATCGGAGCGAATCTTCAGGTGCTCAGCTTCGTCGGCCGAGAACCCGATGTCGCGAAATACGTTCCCGGTGGAGCGGGTGACCTTGAGCTTCATGGAATGCCTACCTTTCTCGTCGAGCACGTTCCCTCCGCAGCAACCGCAGTCGAGTCCTGGCGATGTCGATCTCCCGCTTCGGGGTCCTTCGCGCCCGCTTCTCGAAAGCGTGCAGGACATAGATGCCCTCTTGAAACGCCGCTATGTAGAACACTCGATGTTCGAGGCCGGTATGAATGCGAATCTCCTTTACGCCGGGGCCGACGCCCGGCATGGGCTTCCAGTCGTTGGGTGGGAGACCTCGTTGCACTCGCCGCAGCTGAAATCCTGCCATTCTTCGGGCCTCTGCCGGGAAGGTCCTGAGATCATCGCGCGAACTGCCAAGCCATCTCAGGGCCTCGTCGGGCATGGCTTCATATACAAGTATCTGCATAGCGGCGCAATCGCTCGCCATAGAGAATCGCCTAACAGCTTGCTGCCCCCCACCGAACAATGTGCGGAAGGGTTCCCCTCCTTGCCAAGGAGGGGCCGAGGGAGGTTGGAAAGGTCGCGGCAACTCAACCTCCCCCTTCCCTCTCCTTCGCTGGTCGTTCGGCCTGAAGGGTTGCCCAGCCCCCAGCCCGATAGGTAGTCTGCCTTCATACTGCGTGGCAGGGCCGCACCACGGTTGACAACATGCTACGTCAAGAAAAGGAAACGGTAATGCCCCAACGAAAGAAGAGGATTCGGTTGCTCGATACTGTGGCGTTAATCGAGGACCTGCCGGAGCGCAAGCTCAAGCGGGGCGAAGTCGGCACGGTCGTAGAGATCCTCGCGCCACGTGTCTACGAGGTGGAATTCTGTGATGACGAGGGACAAACATATGCGGAGCTGGCGCTACGCAGTGATCAGCTTGTTCCCCTGCACAACAGAGGGGAAGCATTGAGAATCGTGGCTTGAGAGGACAGCCGACGGCGGACGGATCACCACCAACTCTTCCGACTATAACCCCCAACGATTTGGTCGAAAATGGCTGACAGTGTTACAAGAGAGGCTCTCCGGGCCTGTAGGGGTCATCAGAAACCGTGACGGGGACAAATCGCGGCTTCGCGCGTGACATTCGGCAGAGGTGCGCTTTCGGGGTCTTTCTATGAGGCCCACGGGATTGGTAAGATAGGCGATACTTGGATTGAGAGAATGGGGCGAGCAAGAGCGCAATTTGCAATCTGTCTGCGGAATGACGATTGCGTCGACCTCGAGGTGCGCAAGGTCTACGCGATTCTCCCCGACGCCACCGCCGCGAAGGACGGCTATCTGCGCGTCATCGACGAATCCGGCGAGGACTACCTTTACCCGGCGGACTACTTCGTTCTGGTCGATGTTCCGGTCGCCGCACGACGAGTTCTCTCGACGCAGCTTCGGGCCTAACACCTAGACCGACGCCGAAAGACGGCGCGGCTCATCGCCGAGGCGTTGAGGCTGTAGAACAAGCCCAAGGGCACGTCGCGAGTATCATGAGGATGAAATCCGCAACGCGTGGAAAGCCCATTTCGGTCGTTGAGGTCACGAACGTCTCGAAGCATGGATTCTGGCTCTTGCTCGGCGAGCGTGAGCGGTTCCTGGCATTCGAGCACTTCCCCTGGTTTCGCGACGTGTCGATTGGTCAGTTGTGCAACGTCGAGCTCCCGCATCCGCATCATCTCTATTGGCCCGATCTCGATGTGGACGTGGCGGTGGAGTCGATCGATCATCCCGACCGTTTTCCGCTGGTGAGCCTGGCTCGACCTAACCGAACTTCCGCAGTTTGATGGCCGAAAAGTTTTTCTTCGCGGCTGGGCCTGGAAAAGCTCCAGGAGATTGCTGAGGCACGATGATGGCGAGCACCGGAAATCGCGTGTAGTGCCAACTTTTCGCTCTTGTGCCGATAGCGCCGCAGCT
>DASVHW010000131.1 GCA_036382395.1 Candidatus Binatia bacterium
AGCCCGCGTTCGATAACCTTCAGGTGTTCATCGTGGTGGCCGAGCAGGTTCTCAAACAGGTGGTGATTCTCGAACGACAGTTCGAGGACCTGGTCTTCCGCGGCCGCGATCGTAGACTGTTGCTCAGGACACAATTTGGTACACTGCCTCCAACGCTTCGCGCAACTTCGCCGGCTCTTTGCCGCCCGCCTGCGCCAGGTCGGGCTTGCCACCGCCGCTGCCGCCGATCAGCGGTGCGATGCGTTTGATGATTTCGCCGGCATGATAGCGCTTGGTGAGATCGCGGGTGACGGCGGCCAGCAGCAGCGCCCGCTCGCCCCGCGTCGTCCCGAGGACGATGATTCCGGAGCGGATCTGATCGCGCAAGCGATCGGCAAGGTCACGCAAGGCGCGGTCGTCAGCCCCTTCGACCTCAGCCGCCAGCACGGTGATCCCATCCACTTGGCGGGCCTGGCGCAGCAGGTCATCGCTCTGCGAGCCAGTGAGCTTGCTCTGCAGCTGCTGCAGCTGCTTTTCCAGTTCACGCTGCTGCGCTACCAAGCGGGCGACACGCGCGGCCACCTCTTCTTCAGAAGCATGCACCAACTCGCCGATCTCTCGCAGGAGTTGCTCACGCCCGCGCATCCATGCCAACGCGCCGTCGCCGGTGAGCGCCTCGACGCGCCGCACGCCCGCCGCCACACCGGTCTCGGCCCGCACCTTGAAGAAACCGATGTCACCGGTGCGCTCGACATGCGTGCCGCCACACAGCTCGGTCGAATAGTCCCCCGTGCGGACGACGCGGACGCGATCCCCGTACTTGTCACCAAAAAACGCCAGGGCACCCAGCTTGATGGCGTCGGGATACGCCATCTCCTCGGTGAGCACGGCCGCGTTCTCGCGGATGCGGGTATTCACATCCTCCTCGATGCGCCATAGTTCTTCGTCGGATATGGGTCCATGGTGGTTGAAATCGAACCGCAGACGGTCTGGTGCCACCAGCGAGCCTGCCTGGCGCACTTGCGTGCCAAGGTGCTCGCGCAGCACGGCGTGCAGAATGTGGGTGGCCGAGTGGTTCAGTCGTGCCGCATCGCGCCGAATGCGATCGAGGCGCAGGCGCACCCGATCCCCTTTACGCACGGCGCCGCGGACCACCGTACCCAGGTGCACGGTGAGATCGGCGCGCGGCTTCTGGGTGTCCGCCACCTCGATCAGGTCCCCGGCGTCGGTCTCGATCACGCCGCGATCGCCAACCTGACCGCCCGATTCCCCGTAGAAGGGAGTCTCGGAGACAATGACCTGCACACGGTCGCCAGGCCGGGCCTCGTCGCGGTCGGCCCCGTCAACCATCAAGGCGGCGACGGTGGATTCCCACTCGTAGGCGCGGTCGCCGACGAACCGGGACGTGTACGCGCCCGTCGGCGCCATGATCTCCGCCCCGGCTTTGCGCGCTTCGCGGGCCCGCTGCCGCTGTTCGTCCATGCACGCATCGAACCCGGCAACATCCACGCCCAAGTTGTCGGCGCGCAGGATGTCTTGGGTCATATCGAGCGGGAAACCGTAGGTGTCATACAGTCGGAACGCGGCAGCGCCGGGCAGCACGGTAACGCCACGCGCCTGCAGCGCCGCCTTTTCCTCTTCGAACAAGGCCAGGCCTTTGTCCAACGTTTCCGCAAACCGCTCTTCTTCACTCCGAATGACCTGCTCGATATGCGCATGCCGCGCGCCGATCTCGGGATAGGCAGTCCCCATAGTGCTAAGCACTGCTCCGCTGACGCGCCAGAGAAACGGCTGGTCGAATCCCAGCTGTTTGGCGTGGCGCGCCGCGCGCCGCAGGACACGGCGCAACACATAGCCGCGGCCTTCGTTACTTGGCAGAACCCCGTCGGCGACCATGAAGGTGAGCGCACGGCCGTGGTCCGCGATCACGCGGAACGAAAGGTCGTCCTGGTTGCTGGCGCCGTAGCGCTTGCCGGCGTGTTCCTCGGTGAAGCGGATGAGGTCGCGGAACAGATCCGTGTCGTAATTCGACGGCACGCCTTGCAGCACGGCCGCCAGGCGCTCGAGTCCGGCGCCCGTGTCAACGTGCCGTTCCGCCAAGGGTTCCAGGGTGCCATCGGCGGTGCGGTTGTACTGGATGAAGACGAGGTTCCACAGCTCGATGAAGCGGGCGCAGCCGGTGTTCACTCCGCAGACATGGCCGGAGACGTGCCGCATGTCGCAAGCCTCGGCCCCCCGGTCGATGTGAATCTCCGAGCACGGGCCGCACGGCCCCACCTCGCCCATCTCCCAGAAGTTGTCTTTTTCCCCGAAGCGCAGGATGTGATCGCGGGCAATGTCGGTCTCCGAGCGCCAGCAACTCTCGGCATCATCGTCGGTCTGATACACGGTGGCGAACAACTTCTCTTTGGGGAGCTTCCATTCTCGCGTCAACAGCTCCCAGGCCCAGGCGATGGCTTCCTTCTTGTAATAGTCACCGAAGGACCAATTGCCGAGCATCTCGAAGAAGGTGTGGTGGTATGTGTCGCGCCCAACCTCCTCGAGGTCGTTGTGCTTGCCGCTCAAGCGGAGGCACTTCTGCGAGTTCACGGCCCGGCGGATGGCGCGTTTTTCGGTGCCGAGAAAGACGTTCTTGAACTGCACCATGCCGGCATTGGTGAACAGCAGTGTCGGATCCTTGTCCGGCAGCAGGGAGGAACTGGGCACGACTTGGTGGCCGCGCCGACGAAAGAATTCGATAAAGGCGGAACGGATTTCCGCGCCCGTCATCATGCGAAGATTCTTAGCAGGCCTCGTCTAGAATGGCGAACACGACGCTTTCGGGAAAGCCTCGGCGCAACAGGAAACGTGCGGCTTTCGCCCGCTCTGCCGGCCGTTGCGGCTCCACGGGGAACTTTCGCGCCAGCACCCGTCTCGCCAATCCGATTTCATCCGTATAAGCCGCCTCAACCGCCTCGTCGATCAGCCGGTCGGCCACGCCTTTGTGTCCCAGCTGGGCTCGCAGGTACTCGCTGCCGTAGCCGCGGCGGACGGCGTGTTCGCCGGCTCCGAGCGCCAAGCGCTGATCGTCGAGATAACGCCGCTGGCGCAAGCGGCGCACGGTCGCCGTGATGGTCGCCGCCGTCTCGCCACCTGCAGCCAGCCGGTCCCGAATCTCCTGTTCGCTGCGGTCACGCGCCGCCAGGAGCCGAATGGCGTGCTGCCAGGCGCGCTCGGCGACCTCAGAAGCGTTCGATTTCGACTTTGACTTTCGAGTCTCCAACCGAGCCATGGCGTTCGAAATCGTCCCAGCGGCTGTCGCTGGTGGAAGCAATGCCCCGCAATTTCAACTCGAAATCGGCGGGGTTGGTCGCGTTCGCCAGGGCCTCATCATGCGTGATCAGGCCGTCGCGGAGCAGCGCCATCAGCGACTGATCGAACGTCTGCATGCCATAGGAAATGTGCCCCTGGGCGATGACCTCGCACAAATCGCGCAGCTTCTCTTTGTCCGCAATATATTCCCGCACGCGTGCTGTCGACACCAACACCTCGACGGCCGGCACCATTCCGACTCCGTCCGCGCGTGGGATCAAGCGCTGGCTGATGATGCCGCGGATCACACTGGCCAAGATCAGGCGGACTTGGTCGCGTTGATGCTCGGGGAAGGCGCTGATTGCCCGTGTGATCGTTTCGGGTGCATCCAAGGTGTGCAGCGTGCTCATCACGAGATGGCCGGTCTCCGCGGCGAGAATGGCGGTCTCGATGGTTTCCAGATCCCGCATCTCGCCCACCAGAATCACGTCCGGGTTTTGCCGCAACGCCGCCTTGAGCGCGCTGGGAAAACTCACGGCGTCGTAACCGACCTCGCGCTGGTTCACGAAGCTCAACCGATCGGCATGCTCGTACTCGATCGGATCCTCGATGGTGATGATGTGACACCGGCGTGTTTGATTGATGTAATCCACCATAGTCGCCAGCGTCGTGCTCTTGCCACTGCCCGTCGTGCCGGTGACCAATACCAGGCCCCTGCGCTCGCTCGCGATGCGTTCCACCACCGTGGGCAGGTTCAGTTCCGCAATCGAGCGGATACGGGAGGGGATGATGCGAATGACGACGCTGAATTCGCCGCGCTGACGAAACACGTTGACGCGAAACCGCCCTAATTCGGGCGTTTCGTATGCCAGGTCGGCTTGGAGGTCAATGGCGAGCCGCTTGTGGTGAAACTCATCCAGCATCTCGTCCACCGTGCCTTGCAGCGCCTCATGAGTAATCGGCTCCGCGTCGGGCAGCGGCACAAGGTCCCCGTGCATGCGCACCCCGGGGGGCGCGCCCGCTTTGAGCAGAACGTCTGAAGCGCCCAACCGCACGGCCGTTCGAAGAATGTCCTGGAGTTCCATCGTCGACTTACCGCCTCATCGCAAGAGCGTGTTTCGTGCCAGCGCTGCGAGGCTATCTCTTACCAACAAAGAGGCCAGCACGCCGGGGGCTGGTTACGTCGCTTTGCTTGTCTTCTTTGCGTCAGTTTTTGGCGGTTCGGCACGCGGTGATTCGCCTTCGGGGCGCTGCCCTTCGGACTCAGCAGGGCTCGGCACCCCGGAGCCGGCGCGAATCTTCAGCTCGATGGCTCGCGCCACATCGGGGTGCTGGCGCAGAAAGTCCTTCGTGTTCTCACGTCCCTGCCCGATGCGTTCGTTCTCGAAGGCGTACCAGGCCCCGCTCTTTTCGACGATGCCGGCCTCGGCGCCCAGATCGACCAGCTCGCCTTCATGCGAAATGCCGGTACCGTACAGGATGTCGAACTCGGCGTCTTTGAAAGGGGGTGCGACCTTGTTCTTCACCACCCGCACTTTGGTGCGGCTCCCGATTACCGCGTCGCCCTGCTTGATGGCGCCGACACGGCGGATGTCGAGACGCACGGTCGAGTAAAATTTCAAAGCGTTGCCACCGGTGGTGGTCTCCGGGTTGCCGAACATGACGCCGATCTTCATGCGGATCTGGTTGATGAAAATGAGAATGGTGTGCGAACGGGAAATGGTGGCGGTCAACTTGCGCAGAGCCTGCGACATGAGGCGCGCCTGCAATCCCATCTGCGGGTCGCCCATGTCGCCTTCCAGCTCCGCCCGTGGTACCAGGGCAGCCACCGAATCGACCACCAGGACATCGACGGCGCCGCTGCGCACCAGGGTCTCGGCAATCTCCAAGGCCTGCTCGCCGTTGTCTGGCTGCGAGATGAGGAGGTCCTCGATCCTCACACCGAGGTGGCGGGCGTAACTGATGTCGAGGGCATGTTCGGCATCGATGAAAGCACCGACGCCGCCCGTCTTCTGGGCCTCGGCGACCACCTGCAACGCGAGCGTGGTCTTGCCGGAGGACTCTGGTCCGAAGATCTCGACGACGCGGCCGCGGGGCAGGCCGCCCACGCCTAGGGCGATGTCGAGGCCGAGCGATCCCGTGGAGACCACGTCGATGTCTCGCACATGTCCGTGCTCGCCGAGCTTCATGATGGCGCCCTTGCCGAACTGTTTTTCAATCTGACTGACGGCCAAGTCGAGCGCCCGCGCGCGATCCGCATCTACTGTCATTGTGGCACCTCTTTATTCCGGCCGAGCGGAATTGTCCAGAGCGGCGTGTACACCGCGCCGTCGGGCCGCAGCGTGCTGCGGTAGATTGTCACCGCGTCGACGTGGCTGGCTCCAAAGTCATCAGACATATGTATCTTGAAGAGTTCCTCCACACGTGACCAGCCGCGCGTGCCATTGACGCGTCCCAGCGTGATATGCGGCGTAAAGGCGCGCTTCTCCGGTTCGAACCCCACCCGGGTCATCGCCGTCTCGACACCCACCGCCAGTTCGGCTAACCCCTCGCTTTCCAGACCCACCCACAGGACACGCGGCCGGCGTAAAGTCGGAAACGCCCCAAGACCATGCGCCCGGACGTGCAGCGCCGGTCGGCCAGCGACCGCGGCGGCCAGCGCGCTGTGAACCTGCTCTAAGCGCGCTGCTTCCACCCATCCCAGAAACTTCAGCGTCACGTGCAGCCCTTCGCCGCGAACCCACCGCACATCGCACTTGAGCTGAGCCGCCTGGTCGAGCAGCCGGCGCAGCGCGGCGCGCACCGGTTCCTCCAGATCCACGGCGATGAAACTCCGAATGCGTTCGCCTTCCTCTGCGCCCATTGTAGCCAAAGCCTATTACGGCAGCCGTTCAGAATCCACTTCGCAGCGAGAAACCGAGCCCGACTCACGAACACGAGCTACGATCAGCGCCGCAGAATGCCCGACTCGCTCGGATTCAGTCCCAACAGGTAGCGGCGCACCCAGTCGAGGGCGACCTGTGACGACAGCAACTTTACCCAATCGCGCGTGCCCCAGAGTTGATAGCGGCGGTGATGAACGGCGGTGGCGCTTACCAGCGCGAGGCAGACGGTGCCGACGGGTTTCTCCGGGGTGCCGCCCTCGGGCCCAGCGACGCCGGTGACGGCCAAGCCGATATCGCTGCCCAAGACGCGGCGCGCGCCGGTGGCCATCTCCACGGCGGTCTCTTCGCTCACCGCACCGTGGACTTCCAAGGTCTCGGGGCGCACGACGAGGCTCTGCTGTTTGACCTCATTCGCGTACGCAACGATACCGCCCTTGAGATAGGTCGAGCTTCCCGGAACGTTGGTGATGCGGTGGCCGATCAGGCCGCCCGTGCACGATTCGGCAAGCGCTATCGTCAAGCCGCGTTCCTTCAGCATGCTGCCGACGACCGCCTCCATGGTGGTATCGCCTTCGCCGTAGGCGTAGCTGCCGATGCGTTGGCGCAAGCGCGCTGCCAGTTCTTCGAGCCGCCGTGGCGCCACGGCGGGCGGGCCATGCACGGTGAGCCGCACCGAGATCTGGGGAAAGGCTGCCCGGAAGGCGATCCGGCCTTCGTCCGCGGTGACGCAGCCGGCGACCAATTCATCCAAGGCCGACTCACTGATGCCGAAGGTTTGAAACACGTGACTGACGTAGATCTCTTTGCCGCCGCGGGCTTCCTGGAGCCACGGCAGCACCTGCTCCTCGATCATCGGCTTCATTTCCCGCGGCACGCCCGGCAAGACGATCAAATGGCGCGGACCCTGCTCCGTGAGGAGATCAAGACGGAAGCCAGGCGCCGTGCCGAGGCCGTTGGGGATGATGACCGCGCCTTCGGGAAACTGCGCCTGTTTGAGGTTGTTCTCGGGCATCACGCGGCCCATGGCTTCAAACATGCGCCGGATGCGGTCGGCCACGTTCTGGGCGAGGATCAAGCGCCGGCCCGTCACCTGGGCCACGGTCTCGGCGGTCAGGTCGTCGGCCGTCGGGCCGAGGCCGCCGGTGGATATGACCACGTCGGCCAGGCGCATGGCCTCACGCCAGGCCCAGGCGATGCGGTCGGGGTAGTCTCCAACGACTATGATGGCAACGACATCGAGCCCGGAGGCGACCAGGTGGTCAGCGATGAAGTTGGCATTGGTGTCGAGCGTCCGGCCTGTCGTTAGTTCATCGCCGCTGCTCAGAATGGCGGCCTTCTCGATCATGCCAGAACCCGCACCGCTATCAGGAGTTGCACCAGGATATTGCTGTAGATGCCGGAGACGACATCGTCCAAAACCACACCGTAACCACCGGGGAAATGCTTGTCGATGTAGTCCGCGGGAAACGGCTTGATGACATCGAGGGCACGAAAAATGAGAAACGCACCGAGGGCATGCGGCCAGGTTGGCGACAAGAACAGAGTGGCGGCGAGATACCCGACGACCTCATCGATCACGATCTTGTGGCTATCGTGTTCCTGAAGGTACTGCTCCGCCTGTCCGGCGATCCAACAGGCAGCCGCTACCAGCCCCGCGTAGGTGAGCACGTAGAGGGGAACCGACGTGGCCCGCAGCGCATCGAAGCCCCAGAACAGCGGCACCGCCACCATGGAACCGAAGGTGCCGGACGCAACCGGGATGTAGCCGACAAAACCGGCGGAGGCGAGAATGATTACCAGGAGGCGCATGGGGCGGAGTGCTGCATGCTAAGGGTGGGGGCGGGAGCAGTCAAGCACGACGCCCGGACAGGGAAATTACGACAAGACTACGGCGTGACTTCTGCTTCAGCAGCCGGCAGCCGCTCGGCCACAAACACAGTGCCGCTGGCGTCGTATGGACCTTGCCAGGCGGTACGGTGGCAAGGCGGGACACGGTCGTCCGATAAGAATCCGTGGTTTGCAGCAGTCACGGCGCGGTATCGTGGCCGCTCCGGTCCGTCAGCCAGCTCGATTTCCATGCCCACGTCGGTCACCCACGGCCCTTCTGCCTGCCAGCGGCCGGAATCGGCATCGAATCGCCATGGCCGGGCATCATACGTCACCTGCCGCTGGAGACCGTCGGCCGTCCGCAGCGTGCGGCGATGGCGAATTTGCACCTCACGGACGCGGTACGACCAGCACCGCGAGCCCTCATCTGGACCCAGGTCGGCGTCGTCGCCCGGTGCAAGTGCGGCGCTATTCCAGGCGAACTCCCGCTTGAGACGGTCTAGTTGGGCGGGCGGCAACGGCAGGTGGGCGATTTCGGCACGGACGGCGGCCCCTTGCTGCGGATCGACCGTAAGCGCCTGGCGCAAGGCATCAACCGCAGCCCGGGTGTCTCCCGCTCTGACGGCCAGCTTGGCGAGATGCAGATAGCGGCTTGCCTCCGCCGCGGGCAACCGGTCCGCCGCAGGAGCTTCATAAAGGGCGTTGTCGATCAGCCAGCGGGCGTCTGCCATTGCCTGCGCGTATTGCCCGTCTGCCTCGTCGTCGGCGAGCCGTGATTGTTGGCGCTGCCAGGTTGACGCACAGGCAGCCAACATGACGAATAAGAGGGGGTACCAGCGCATGGGCTCGCGCAGTATGCAGCAGTTGCTGGGTCCCGAGCAAGTCATGTGAGGCGCGCTCATGACCGGCTACATCCAAATTGACACAGGTTGGCTGGGCATGTACGACACAGGCAGTCATTGATCAACGAGGAGGTGCGTGAATGGCGAAGGTCAGGCTCCGTGGGCCACGCTGGGCCTCTCTGCTCGCAGCGGCGGCAGTGGCAGCGTTCGTTTTGGGACCCCTGCTGGCGCATTTCGCCTTCGCACCACCGATGGCTGGGTTCGGACTCTTCGCTGTGGGCGGTTTGCTGGGCATCGCGGCCTTGATGGTGGGCATTGTGGTGGGCCTGCGCGGCGCCGGACTGAGCGGCGGACTTGCAGCGGGGGCCCTCGTCACGGCGGTCTTCCTCACCGTTGCGGTTCCCGCACGGACATTTCCGCCAATCAACGACATCACGACTGACACCGTCAGTCCCCCCCAATTCGCAAGCGCGCAATCCCTCGCCGGCAACGTCGGACGGGATATGAGTTATCCCGGGGCTTCGTTCGCCGCTCAGCAGCGTACGGCATATCCGGACCTTGCGCCGCTACGCATCTCCGCCACCCCAGAAGAGGCCTTCAAGCGTGTCGAGGCGGCTGCCAGGCGCATGCCTGACTGGGACATCACCCGAGACGACGCCGGCGTACACGCCCTCGAAGGGGTCGCCACCTCACGGCTGTTTCATTTCAAGGACGATTTCGTCGTCGAGGTACGGGCCCAGGAAGACGTGAGCGTTGTTCAGATGCGGTCGAAGTCACGTGACGGCAGAAGCGATATCGGCGCCAATGCCGCGCGGATCAAGGGATTCTTCGCTACGCTGCGATAGCCGCCTGTTTCCTTATCGCTGCGCTACCGACCAGACTGGCGACCGGGTTCTACGGCCGCCCGGCGAACGCGGGCATCACGGTCTCGGCGAACAATCGTGCCGGCTCGCGTGTGTCGCGGCCGAAGAATTCGATCACGAACATGGTGCAACCGGCGGCAATGTGTCGCTCAATCTTCTCGATGCATTCGGCCGGCGTGCCAATAATGCCGTGGCCCAGATGTCCACCGTAAACGCTTTGCGCCTTCTCGCGCTTGGCCTCTGCGTCGGCCCGGTCCTTGCCGAGCACAACCATGGTTTGCTGCGATACCTGAATAGATTTCGGATCGCGACCGACAGCCCGGCAGTGCTCGTGCAACACCTGGACCTTGTGCGCGAGGTCTGGCTGATTGACCGCCAGGTTGTTCCAAATGTCCGCGTGACGCGCCACGATGCGCAGCAACACCCGCTCTCCACCGCCCCCGATCAGTAGTGGCGGATGGGGCGTCTGGACCGGCTTGGGCTCGCAATAGACATCGGTGACGTGAAAGTGCTTACCGGAAAAGCTGGCCTGGTCTTGAGTCCACATCTGCTTCATCAACCCGGCCGCTTCCTCAAGCTGCTCGAGACGGACCGGAAGCGGAGGGAAGTCAAATCCGTAGCCAGTGAACTCCATCTCGAACCAGCCGCCGCCGAGCCCGATGATCAGCCGGCCATTGGTGATTCTATCAAGCGTCGCAACGATCTTCGCCAGCAGTGCCGGGTTGCGGAAGCCCACAGGCGACACCAACGTACCAAGTCGGATGCGCGAGGTGACCGCGCCGACGGCAGACAGCGTCGTCCAGGCTTCAAAAATCGGAAGCTGCGGAGCGGGGATACCGTAGAGGTGATCGACCACCCACAGGGAATCATAGCCTAGGGATTCGAATTCCAGGGCTGCCGCCCGCGTTTCCTCCCAGCTGCGTTTAATCTGCGGAAGGCTCACTCCGAAATGAATCGCCATCGTTCCTCCCTCCGGTCAGATCACAGAAAGCGCACGAGACCTGCACACCGCAGTCATGGTCTCTCTCGTTCTGTGCTCTGGGTTCTGGGTTCTGTGTCGGCCTCGAGCCACGCCAGCGGATTGGCTGGACCCGTACCTCTGCCGATTGCGAGACCATGGGCGATTGCGGCGGTGATGAACCGTTTGGATTGCTCAACCGCCTCGCACAGGGACAGCCCGCGGGCAAGGCCGGCGGTAATCGCCGCCGAGAGCTGGCAGCCGGTGCCATGCGTGTGCCGTACTGGCAGGCGAGGCGCGGCCAGCTCGCGCAGGTCCGTCCCATCATAGAAGACATCGATGGCTTCAGCCCCAGGCAGGTGTCCACCCTTGATCAGGCATGCCTGCGCCCCGCGTTCGCGCAGTGCGCGTGCGGCGTGACGCATATCGCCAGCGGACCTGATTGTTCGACCCGTCAGCGCCTCCGCCTCAGGAATATTCGGGGTTACGAGGCTAGCGAGCGGGAACAGTTCACGGACCAGAGCCTCCCGAGCCTCGGTTTCGAGAAGCGCCGCACCCGTCCCCGCCAGCATGACCGGATCGACCACGAGGATCTTCACGTGATGATCGCGGAGGGCAGCGGCGGCGGCGCGGACGATCGCCGCATTGACCAGCATCCCTGTCTTGACGGCATCGACGCCGATGTCAGAAACGACCGCATCGATTTGCTGGCGGACAAAGGTTGCGGGGATGGCATGAACGCCGGTGATGCCGCAGGTGTTCTGCGCGGTTAGAGCGGTAATGGCGCTCATCCCAAAGACGCGGAACACGGTAAAGGTCTTCAGGTCGGCCTGGACCCCGGCACCGCCGCCGGAGTCCGAACCAGCGATGGTCAACGCCCGCGCAATCATTGCCACGGCATTGTCGCAAAGAGAGGCGCCGGACGCCAGACGGCGCGCCTTGCGTGCTAAGGTCAAATGTGCGAAGTCGCCGAGAGAAAAACTATGCGAATCGGCATCATTGGTGGGGGCAGTTTCGGAACGGCGCTGGCTAAGCTGCTGGCGGAATTGGACCACCGGGTGACGCTGTGGTTCCGCGGTCGGGCCACCGCACGCGCAGTGGCCGAGCAGCGTGAGAACCACGAGTACCTTCCCGGCTTCCCGCTGCCCGCGACAATTCACGTCACGGATGACCTGAAAGAAGCAGTCGGCGCGCAAGAGCTGTTGGTGGCCGTGACCCCTTCGCATGTCGTGCGTGAAGTGATGACCCAGGCACGGGCATACATCAAAGGGCGCCCCTACATTGTCTCTGCCTCCAAGGGCATCGAAGAGGGGACCTTGCACCGCATGTCGCAGGTATTGGTCGATGTCCTCGGACCCGAGTTCGGCGGCCGCATCGCCGCCCTGTCCGGTCCCAGTTTCGCGCGCGAGGTTGCCGCCGGAATGCCGACCGCGGTGACCGCTGCTGCCGTGGATGTCGATACCGCCGAAACGGTCCAGGCGGTCTTCCGGGGACCGACCTTCCGTGTGTACAGCAGCACGGATGTGGTCGGGGTGGAACTGGGCGGCGCGGTGAAGAACGTGATCGCGATCGCCGCCGGAGTCAGCGACGGTCTCGGGCTGGGCAATAGCAGCCGCGCCGCACTGATCACCCGCGGTGTGGCGGAAATCGCCCGCCTCGTCGCCAAGATGGGTGGCGATCCGCAAACGGTGTCAGGCTTGTCGGGCGTGGGAGATATGGTACTGACATGTACCGGGGATTTGAGCCGAAATCGGACCGTCGGTCTACGCATCGGGCGCGGCGAGTGTTTGCAGGAGATCCTGCAGTCGATGAAGATGGTGGCGGAGGGTGTGCGGAACAGCGTCAGCGTCTATACTCTGGCACGGCGAGTTGGGGTTGAGATGCCGATCACGGAGCAGATACGCCTGATGTTGCACGAAGACAAGCCTGCGCGCCAAGTCGTGGGTGACCTCATGAGTCGGCAGGCCAGACCCGAGTTTTGGAATTGAGAAGAGGAGAAGGGCAAATTGATGGCAAACAAAGGCACATGCAAAGCTTCCGATTGCAGTCAGGAAGTTCATGGAAAAGGATACTGCGCGCGCCACTACCGCCAGTGGCGTAAGGGCACGCTGCCCAAACCGCGGTACCGGAGCTGTAATGCGGAGGGGTGCCACAAGCCCTGCTCCCGGAGGGGGTTGTGCCCAGAACACTTCGCAAAAGAGTACAGCAAGTCAAAGACGCCAGCTGGGGACAGCGCAGCGGCACCGCCAGCTACTACCTGAGCACAAATTGACATGGTTTGCGCCTTGTGGTTTTAATGTACGGTTCCGCCGAGAAAAACCAGGGATCGGCGGTGAGCGCGGATGAAGAGCACAGCCCCGTGGGGGCTCGCCCCACCGCTGAGGGGACCTAATGAAAAGAACATACCAACCGAGCAACCGACGGCGCAAGCGTACGCACGGCTTCCGCGCTCGCATGAGCAGTCCCGGCGGGCGGGCAGTGTTAAAGCGACGGCGCGCCAAGGGGCGCAAACGGTTGACGGTAAGCATTCCACCGAAGCAGCCGTCCTGACGCAGGCAGGTGGTTACCTGCGACTGCCACGGTCGCGGCGAATCCGCAAACGGGCGGAATTCGTCCGATTGCAGCGAGGGGCCGGGAGACGGGCAGGACCGCGGTTTGTGGTTATCACCGAGGTGGCGCGCCACGGCGTTTCTCGTCTCGGCATAACGGCTAGCCGAAAAGTAGGCGGTGCGGTGGTCCGGAATCGAATCAAACGATTGGTGCGTGAATTCTTCCGACACTACCAGCAGCAACTCGTGCCTTCGCGAGATGTCCTGGTGATCGTCCGGCCCAGCGCGGCTGACGCGAGTTGCACCGAGGTGGAGCACGAACTCGCTGCGGCGTTGAAGATTGCACTCACCAGGTGAGCTCAGTGGAGACGTTCGGCCCTGATATCCGAAGAGCACTCGACCTCGTCATGAAGACGGTGTCGATGGTCTTGGTTGCGGCCCTGTGGTCGTATCGAACCGCGGTCTCGCCCTTTCTGGGCCCGTGCTGCCGTTTCGCGCCATCCTGTTCCGTGTATGCCAGCCAGGCCATCAACCGGCATGGTGCGGCGCGCGGCACGTGGATGGCCCTTAAGAGGGTTCTGCGTTGCCACCCCTTTCATCCGGGTGGGTGGGATCCTGTCGGTTGACTAGATGGAAAAGCGAGCCCTCATTGCGGTAGCGATTTCGATAGCCATCCTGGTGCTCTACCAGGAGGTCGTTCTCCGCCGTTTCTATCCGCCGCCGACGACGGAAAACGAAGAAGCGGTCAGCGAAACGCCGGCGGCCGAGGTTGCGGCAAATCGCGGCCCCCGGGAAAGTGCGCCAGAGTTGCCGGCACCGGCACCGCGCCCAAAGCTCGAAGCGGAGGCTCGCAACATCACCGTAGAGACCGATCTTTACAAGGCGGTCTTCACCTCGGCGGGCGCCCGGTTGCAGAGCCTTCTACTCAAGAAGTATCGGACTACGGTCGACGCAGACAGCCCGTTCCAAGAGATGGTCGTGCCAGGGAAAGACGGTGAGCTGCCCTTCGGTATCGAACTACGGGGTACGCAGGTGTTCGCAGACACCAATGCACCGTACGGCGTCGAAGGCGGCGATCTCCATCTGCATCCCGACGAGGAAGGCAGCCTCGACTTCGTTTGGACAAGCGAGGGGGTGAGCCTGCGTAAGCGCTTCACCTTCCGCGGCGACCGCTACGAGTTTTCGGCCGCCGTCAGCGCGCAGCATGTCCCGCACGATTACAACGAACTGGCCGTGTCCTGGGTTAAAGGGGTGGACACGACGCCGCAGCCGGGTTCGGAAGTGATCTTCGACCACACCGCCTTATTGGATGGTCGCAAGTTCACGGAAGACCCCTTCGACAAGCTGTCAGCTGGCAAGATCATCCCCGAAAAAGACATGCACGGGGATATTCAGTGGGCAGGCTACTCTGGAAAGCATTTTCTGGCAGCGATGGTACCGATCGAGGCGCAGAACCAGCGGTTGTGGCTCAAGCTCCGCGACGGCACCGTCGAAGAGAAGATGCTCTTTCCGATCTCCTCGGAGGCGATCCAGCAGCGCTTGGACATCTTCATCGGGCCGAAGGACTTCGACGCGCTGGAAGGTGTCGGGCACGGTCTGTCGCGTGGCGTGAACCTGGGGTGGTTCGGCTTCATTGCTGTCCCGTTGCTCCACGTGCTGAAATTCTCACACACCTTCACTGGCAATTACGGTATCGACATCATTCTGTTGACCGTGCTCATCAAGATTCTTTTCATTCCGCTCACTCAACGGAGCTTCAAGTCCATGCGCGCGATGCAGAAGCTCCAGCCGCAGATGGCGAAAATCCGGGAGCGCTTCAAAGATTCTTCGGAACAGATGAACAAGGAGATCATGGAGCTGTACCGCCGGCACAAGGTGAATCCGCTCGGGGGATGCCTGCCGATGGTGCTGCAGATCCCGGTGTTCTTCGGCTTATATCAAGCGCTGCTGAATACCGTTGAGCTGCGGCACGCGGCATTTCTTTTCTGGATCAACGATCTGTCCGCGCCGGACCGCCTTGGGGCGATGCAACTGCCCTTCGTGCAATTGCCCGGAATACCTGTGCTGACCTTGCTCATGGGTGTGAGCATGTTCGTCCAGCAATGGATGACCCCCAGTGCGGGTGACCCGGCGCAACAGCGCGTAATGATGGTCATGCCCTTGATGTTCACCTTCATGTTCGTCAATTTTCCGTCCGGATTGGCCCTGTACTGGCTGGTGAACAATCTCTTGACGATTGCCCAGCAGTTCTACATGAATCGTACCGCCACCTAGGGATGACGATGGATCCGGTTGAAGCAGAGGGAAACAGCATAGACGAAGCGATCGAGAACGCCGTCAAGATGCTCGGCGTCACGCGCGATCGTGTCGAGATAGAAATTCTATCGAACTCCGCGCGGGGTCTGTTTGGCATCGGCGGTCGCAAGGCAAGAGTACGTGCCGCACTGCGTGCCCCGATCGACACCGAAGGCTTGCTTCGTCAGGACGAGGAACCCGCCCCAGCGGCGCAACAAGAAGAGACGGGCTCGACACCACAGCCATTGAAGCAGAGTGGTACGGCTGCAGGGCAAGCCGCACAGGTGTTGCGGGGAATCCTCAACCTGATGGATGTGCCTGCCGATGTCGGCCTGCGAGAAGAAGACGATCACATCCTTCTCGAAATTCAGGGCGATTCGAGCGGTGTACTGATCGGTCGCCGGGGCCAGATGCTGGATGCTTTGGAGTATTTTCTGAATCGAGTGGTCGCCCGTGAAGGTGGTGCGACCCGAGTCGTAGTCGATTCCCAGAACTACCGGACGCGCCGCCGCCAATCCTTGGAAGAGCTTGCTCGACGAATGGGTGAGCAAGCAAAGAAAAGGCGCAAGATCGTCGCGCTCGATCCCATGAGCCCCCGCGACCGCCGCATCGTACATATGGTGCTCCAAGAGGACCCCTCGCTCAGCACGAGGAGTTCAGGTAAAGGCTATTTTCGCAAATTGATCATTATCCCTGCGGGGCAGTCCCCGTCGGGACGGGAAAGGTCGCAGGCGACGGGGGCAAAGGAAGGATAGCCTCCCTGCCGTCGGCGCCGGCTTGAATGTACGCCGACGACACCATCGCAGCAGTTGCCACGCCACCGGGTCCGGGCGGCGTGGGCATCATCCGGGTGAGCGGTCCGCTCAGCCCTGCCATTGCCAGCCGTGTATTTTCACCCAGGCGCGAGTCGCCACGCTGGACCTCGCACCACCTCTACCATGGCCGCGTGATCGATGCAGACGGCGGCGTGCTCGACGAGGGCCTCGCCGTCCTGATGCATCGGCCACGGAGTTACACCGGTGAAGATGTATTGGAACTGCACTGTCACGGCGCTCCGGTGCTCTTACAGCGGATACTGGCGTGCGTCTTGCGCTGCGGTGCCCGACTGGCCGAACCGGGGGAGTTCACCAAGCGCGCCTTTCTGAACGGCCGCATCGATCTGATGCAAGCCGAGGCCGTGCTCGACCTCGTGCGTGCCCGGACGATCGCGGGCGCTGCGCTTGCCACCCAGCAACTCGGCGGGCGGCTGTCGGAGCACCTGGCGGGGCTGCGCTCCCAGCTGGTCGGGCTCAAGGCACTGCTGGAAACGCAGATCGACTTCTGCGAGGAAGATGTCGTGGTGTCCGCCGAACAGCTTCTTTCTGCCGCTGATCATTGTATAGTAACTATCCAGGATCTTATCAATACATTTAGTCACGGCAGATGGCTGCGTGAGGGATTGCGCGTGGCCATCATTGGAAAACCGAACGTGGGCAAATCGAGCTTGCTGAATGCGCTCTTGGGAGAGGATCGCGCGATCGTGACGCCGCTGGCGGGCACGACGCGTGATTCGATCGATGAAACCGTCGACTTTGAGGGTGTGCCCGTGGTGCTGACAGACACCGCCGGGTTGCGGGAGCCGGCCAAGGTGGGCGCCGTCGAACGCCTTGGCATCGCGCGCACCACGGCCAAGATCGCCGCGTCAGAGGTTCTTCTCACGGTCTTGGATGCGTCTGCTCCCCTTGACAGCGAAGATGACGCCGTGCTGAAAGCCGCCGCCGGAACGCCGCAGATCATTGTGCTGAATAAGACCGATCTTCCGGAAGGTATCTCCGAAGATGAGTTGCAGCGAGCTGGCGCCGGCCGGCCCATCGTCGCGGTTTCCGCCAAAGAGCGGTTGGGTCTAAGCGCACTGCGGCAGGCCGTTGTGGCGCAAGTCAGCTGCGGAAACGGTTTCGATGCGAGCGGTCCAATACTGACGAATATCCGTCATAGCGACGCGCTGGAGAAGGCGCGCAACAGTCTCATGCTGGCGCGCGAGTCGATAAGTGAGGCGCGGCCAGCGGATCTGATTGCAGTCGATGTGCAGGACGCCATCGACCACATCGGTGAGGTCACCGGTGGCATCACGTCCGAGGAGGTCCTCGATCAGATCTTCAGCGCATTCTGCATTGGCAAATAATAGTTTCACGTGGAACATAGGAGCAGCCATGGGCCCATTTTCGAAGCGGTTTGACATCATCGTTGTCGGCGCGGGCCACGCCGGCATCGAAGCGGCTCTGGCGGCAGCTCGCATGGGCTGCGATACACTCATGATCACGTTGAACCTGGATCACATCGGGCAGATGTCCTGTAACCCTGCGATCGGAGGAATCGGCAAAGGCCATCTGGTGAAGGAAATCGATGCCATGGGCGGCGAGATGGCCAGGGCGATCGATGAAACGGGCATACAGTTCCGTCAGTTGAACACCAAAAAGGGCCCAGCCGTGCGCGCCTCGCGCGCGCAAGCCGACAAGGCCCTCTACCGCCAACGCATGAAGGAGCGGCTCGAGGGAACTTCAGATTTGACCCTGTATCAAGGAAACGTCGAAAGGCTCTTGGTCGCCGGAGATGCAGTCCGAGGTGTGCAGACGCAGATGAGCGAGTGCATCGAAGGAGGCGCTGTCATCCTCACGACCGGTACGTTCTTGAATGGGTTGATTCACATCGGGCAGAGGAACATGGCGGCCGGGCGGGCAGGTGACTTCGCCTCCACTGGTCTCAGTGAGCAACTTGTCGATCTCGGATTTCGCATCGGCAGGTTGAAAACCGGCACTTGCCCTCGCTTGGACAGCCGGACCATTGACTACAGCGGGCTTCCGGTTCAGGAGGGCGACGAACATCCGCTCCCCTTTTCGTTCTCGACTCCAAAGATCATCCAGTCCCAGCTTGCGTGTCACATCACTTACACCAACGCCCGTACGCACGAGATCATCCGCAGCGGCCTCGATCGCTCTCCGCTTTACACCGGGCGCATTCAGGGTAGTGGGCCACGTTACTGTCCGTCGATCGAGGACAAGGTCGTCCGTTTCGCTGACAAAGAACGCCACCAGATATTTCTGGAACCAGAAGGCCGGAATACGGTTGAGGTATATCCCAACGGCCTGTCGACCAGTCTGCCATTGGACGTCCAGATCGCGATGGTTCACTCCATCCCGGGCCTTGAGCATGCCGCCATTATGCGGCCGGGATACGCCATCGAGTACGACTATGTAGATCCGAGGCAACTTCTGCCATCCTTGGAAACCAAGCTGGTTCGTGGTCTCTACCATGCCGGACAGATAAACGGCACCACCGGCTACGAGGAAGCCGCAGCGCAAGGCCTCATCGCAGGCATCAACGCCGCTCTGCAAGTGCGCCAAGAGGCACCACTCGTCTTTGGGCGTGATCAAGCCTATATCGGTGTTCTTATTGATGATTTGGTCACAAAGGGTGTAGGCGGTGAGCCCTATCGTATGTTCACATCTCGCGCGGAATACCGCCTGCTGCTACGAGAAGACAACGCTGATACTCGCCTGGCGGAGATTGCCGGACGGGTTGGTGCAATCGGCCGGGACCAATTGGAGAGGACGCAGAAAAAGTCCGAACTGGCGAGCCGGGAGATGAAACGCTTGGAAGAAGCGATGCTGCTGCCGTCACCCTACATCAACCAGCAGTTGCGGACGCTCGGGACGGCGGAGATCTCCAGACCGTCCAGTCTGGCCCAATTGCTTCGACGACCTGAGCTGTCGTATGACGCGGTGACAGGACTCGCCGGTGGTCTGTTCGGTATCACGCCCCTTCCTGCCGATATCGCGGCCCAGGTCGAGGTGTCCATCAAATACTCAGGCTATGTGAGGCGCCAACAAGATGCCGTCGACCGCTTCAAACGCCTGGAGGCATCGGTAATTCCTCACGAAATCGATTACGAAGCCGTGACTGGCCTCTCCCGCGAAGTGCGGGAGAGATTGACCACGGTTCGGCCCCATTCCCTGGGTCAAGCAGCACGCGTCCCGGGCATTACCCCTGCGGCGCTATCGCTGCTTTCGGTTCACCTGAAGCGCTATGGAGGCCGCTGACCGGTCGCCGGCGAAGGGCGCGCCGCTTACCGAATTGGTCCGTGGTGCGCAGGAGTTTGGAATATCTCTTTCTTCCGAACAACTAGCGATTTTCCAAGCCTACATCGAAACGCTGCTGTTCTGGCGGACCCGTTTGTCGCTGACGAGTGCCGCCACTGCGCTGGCTGTTGTCCGGAGCCACATAGTGGATTCGCTCGCCGTGGCCAGATTCATCGAACCCGGCTGGCGGGTGGCCGACCTAGGCAGCGGCGCAGGGTTCCCTGGGATCCCCCTGGCGATTGTGTCGCCACAGTCCTTGATCATACTGATCGAATCCAGACGGAAGAAGGCCAACTTCCTCCGCGATGCCGTCCGAAGGTGTGGGCTAACCAACGTCGACGTTTGCGAGGGGCGTGCGGAAACCCGTCCCATCCAACGCCTAGGAACCTTCGACCTTGTCGTTTCGCGAGCCGTCTGGACCGTTTCCGACTTCCTGAACGTCGCCGGCGGCCTGTTGCGCCTTGGAGGCTTGGGTGTCGCCATGAAAGGACCCAGAGGGCTGATGGAAACCACGACCAACCCTGTATTCCTGCAGCAGGAGGTCGTCGGATACGAATTGCACGGTGGCATCGAACGCACGCTGCTGACCTATCGCAAACGGTAGCTTGCTTGGGGCTGGGATGTTTCACGTGAAACGCTTCACATCAGTTCGCCCCTGTGGTAGACAAATTTCATTCCCGTTGTGAATGAGGGGCTGTGGGGCGGATCATCTGCATTGCAAACCAGAAAGGTGGAGTCGGCAAGACTACGACGGCGGTGAATCTCTCCGCTGGCTTGAGTCTCGCTGCGCATTCCACCTTGCTCGTCGACATCGACCCGCAAGCCAGTGCGAGCAGCGGCGTGGGGGTGTCTCGCGCAGACGGGGCACCAACCGTGTACGAAGTCCTGCTCGGGGAACAACCGGCCGCCGCCGCTGTGCGGACGTGCGCCGTCGAATCGCTGCACGTGCTACCGTCGTCGCGGGACTTGATCGGGGCAGAGATTGAACTGGTCCCGATGATTGGGCGCGAACACCGGCTCAGAGAGGCGCTGCGGAGTATTCGCGAGGCCTATGACTACGTCATCCTCGACTGCCCGCCGTCGCTCGGGCTGTTGACAATCAACGGCCTCACCGCAGCCGATTCCGTGCTGGTCCCCCTACAATGCGAGTACTACGCCCTTGAAGGTTTGAGTGCCCTCTTGGAGACGATCGATTTGATCCGCAAGCGTCTCAACCCGGCACTGGCAATCGAGGGCCTGTTGCTGACGATGTTCGATACCCGTAACAGCTTGTGCCACCAGGTGGTCGATGATGTACGTCGGCACTTTCCCCATGACGTCCTTGCGTCGGTCATCCCGCGCAATGTCAGACTGAGTGAATCGCCGAGTCACGGCCTGCCGGCAGTGGTGTACGATCCCGTCTCGCGCGGCGCAGAAGCTTACCAGGCGTTGACGCGGGAAATCTTGGAACGGCACCAGCGCGGGCAACCGGCGGCACTGCACGAGCCGGAGAGGGGAGGAGAATAGATGGAGGCCTTGAACAAGCGCCGGGCTCTGGGCCGCGGCCTGGGAGCATTGATCCCGAGCGCGTACACAACCGAGGAAACACCGACTGACACCTTCGTTCCGCTGTCTGCGATTCACCCGAACCCACGACAACCCCGCCAATGGTTCTCCGACGAGGGCATCGAAGAACTGGCCGAATCGATTCGGCAGAAAGGGATTTTGCAGCCGTTGTTGGTGCGCCGCACGAACGATGGCTTTGAGCTGATCGCCGGCGAGCGGCGACTACGGGCGGCGCGGCGCGTGGGCATGGAGCACGTGCCGGTGCTGGTCCGCGAGGCGAACGAGGTTGAAATGCTGGAGATGGCCCTCATCGAAAACATCCAGCGGGAAAACCTCAATCCGCTGGAAGAAGCACGCGCCTACCGCCGCTTGCTGGACGAATTCGATCTCACGCAGGAGGAGATCGCCAGGCGCGTGGGCAAGGATCGGTCCACCGTTGCCAACACCATGCGGCTGCTGCTGCTTCCCGATGAGGTGAAAGGCCAAATCGAACGTGGCATGCTCTCTGCCGGCCACGCCCGCGCGCTGGCCGGCGCGGACTCGGATGCGGTGAAGATCCAACTGTCCCGTGAAGTGATCTCCCACCGATTGACCGTCCGGCAAACCGAGCGATTGGCGAAAGAGCACAGGCGACCCTCGGCGGGTACGGACCTCCAGGCGGCGGAGCAACGGCTCACTGAAGCGCTCGGCACGCGCGTCCGACTGCTGCCCGGACGGAACGGTTCTGGAAAAATCGACATCCAGTACTATTCGTTAGAAGAGCTGAACGGCCTGATCGACCGGCTCGCGTCGCCAGCGGAGTGTCGCGCCGAGCTATAAACTTTTGACAATCGGAAGTCGGGCATGCTATAAGCCCGGCGCCTTTAGTCCACAACCGACGGGAGAGGAGCATGGCCTTATTCGCGAAGGACGACAAAGTGCAGCGCCCTGACCCTGCCAGGGCACCGGTCAGCTCGCAGACATGGACCGCTGAGACCCCGAGAACCACCGAGTCAGTCCAGGCACATCTCGGCAAGGGCAGTCGTGTAGAAGGAAAACTGACGTTCGAAGGCAGCGTGGAGATCGATGGTTGCATCGACGGCGAAATCGGCGCGCAGGACGCAGTTATCATCGGCGACAGCGCGGTCATCAACGCGCAGATACATGCGGAAACCATCATCATCAAAGGCAAAGTCACGGGGGACCTCACCGCACGCAAACGGGTTGAACTGCGCGCACCTGGCCGGCTCGTGGGGAATATCACTACCCCAAGCCTCGTGATTCATGAAGGTGTCGTGTTTGAAGGGCATTGCTCGATGGGAGGGGGATCTGAGGTAAAGGCGGATAAATCGGACCGTAAAGTGGCTCTCTTTCCGAAAGAGGAACGGACTCCCACGTCCGTCCGGTTGCAGTCAGAGGCGGTCAAGTAGGGCCTGCTTCCGCGAGCCGAGAACAGCGTTCCTCCCGATTGTCCCGGCACGTATGACAAACGGTGCGCCGCGCCTTGCGCTAGCGGTGCCGGTTGTTGTGCGTCATGAAGAACCTCGATACGAAAACACGCCATGGAGTTTCAACTTGATTCCTTCCTGATCCAGATTGCGTCGTTCGTCATTCTCTGGCTCGGCTTGAAGCGCCTGCTCTTTGATCCGGCCTTGCAGGTGCTGGAGGCCCGCGAAGCCCGGACCTCAGGGCTCGCCCGCGAGGCCGCGGAAATGAAATCCGCTGCGGACCGTTCGGCCGCGGAATACGAAGCCCGCATGCGCGAAATTCGTCATCAGCTGGCCGTGGAAGCAGAAGCTGCGCGCGTCGTTACGCGGACGCAGGAGCGGCAGGTCATCTCTGTGGCACGCGATCAGGTGAGCCATCAGCTCATGCAGCTGCGGGACACCTTGAGCCGCCAGGCCGAGGAGGCCCGGCCGGCGCTGGCCGCCGAGGCCCGCGACCTTTCTGCCCGCATGCTTGAGCGCGTCGTCGGGAGAAGGCTTGCATGAGACGGCCAAGCGTCGGTATCATCACCCAGGCCGCCCTGGCTACGGCCGCTGTGCCGCTGGCTCTGGCCGAGGAAGGGACGCACGGACACGAGGCGGGTAGTCCGCTCGGGCCGCTCTTCTTCTCGACGATCAACCTGCTCATCTTCCTATGGGTACTCGCCCGTTACGTTTTGCCTCCGATCCGCGCCTGGGTCCGCAATCGTCGCACGCACATCGTGCAGGCGCTCGAGACAGCCGCTGCCGCCAAAGCCGAAGCGCTCAAGCTGCGGACCGAGTGGGAGGAGCGCCTGGCGCAGTTCAATCAGTCGCTGGAAGCGATGCGCACGCAAGCGCGGCGTGATGCCGAGCACGAGCGCGACCAGATTCTCGCGGCCGCGCGCAAGGCCGCCGCCGCCATCCGTAAGGCCGCCGAGCTGGCTGCCGTCTACGAAATGCGACGCACGCAGGAGCTGCTGCGCGCCGACCTGGTGCGCCAAGCCGTGCGGTCGGCTGAAGACGCGGCGCGCACCCAGCTCACCGAGGACGATCAACAGCGCTTCGTTACCGAGTTTCTCAAACAGGTGTGGCAATGAGCGCCGTGTCCCGGCGGTACGCCAAGGCCATCTTCGCTCTGGCAGAAGACGAGCAGTCGTTGGAGCAGACGGCCGAGCAACTCGGTCGCCTGGCGGCCCTCGTGCAGGATCCCACCGTTGGCCCGGTGTTGCGCAGCCCGCTGCTGTCGCCGCGGCGCCGCCGTGACCTGGCGCAAACGGTGGCCCAAGGGCTGTCCCTTTCCAATCTGCTGGCGCGTTTTCTTGCTGTGCTCAGCGACCACCAGCGTCTGAGCGAACTGCCGGCCATCGCCGAATACTTCCAACGTCTCTTGGATCAGACACTGGGACGCGTCCGTATTGCCATCCGCAGCGCCCGTGTCCTGGACCCGGCACAGGAACAACAGATCGCGGCGGCCTTCGCGCGCCTGACGGGAAAGCAGGTCATGCCGGCGGCGGTGGTGGATCCCGAGCTCCTCGGCGGCGTGCTCGTGGAAGTGGAAGGTAAAGTCTACGACGGTAGCGTACGCACCCAATTGGAGCGCCTCGCCAAGGAGCTCAGCGGCACGGTTGCGCGCTAGGAGGATGCACGACAAAATGGAGATTCGCCCAGCCGAAATTAGCGAAGTCATCAAGCGCCAGATCAGCGAGTACGGGCGCGAAGTCGAGGTGCGCGAGACCGGCCGCGTCCTTTCTTGTGGCGACGGCATCGCCCGCATCTACGGCCTCGAAAAAGTCGCCGCTGGCGAGCTCATTCAGTTTCCCCATGACATTTATGGGATTGTGCTCAACCTGGAGGAAGACAACGTCGGCGCGGCCGTGTTCGGCGAGGTGGAAGCCATCAAGGAAGGCGACGAGGTACGCCGCACCAACCGCATCGCCGAAGTGCCTGTTGGGGATGCCCTGCTCGGGCGGGTGGTCGACGCGCTCGGGCAGCCGATCGACGGCAAAGGCCCCATCGCCACCAGCGAGAGCCGGCGCATCGAACTGAAGGCGCCGGGGATCGTCGCCCGGCAGCCGGTGAAAGAACCTTTGCAGACCGGAATAAAGGCCATCGATGCCATGATCCCCATCGGCCGCGGTCAACGCGAATTGATCATCGGCGACCGACAGACCGGAAAGACGGCAGTCGCGCTAGACACCATCGTCAACCAGCGCGGCGGTGACGTGGCGTGCATCTACGTCGCCATCGGACAAAAGCGCTCCACGGTGGCGCAGGTGGTCGACAAGCTCGCCCGATTCGGAGCTATGGAATACACCATCGTGGTCGCAGCCACCGCCTCCGAGGCCGCGCCTCTGCAGTTCATCGCCCCGTACACTGGTTGCACCATCGGTGAGTACTTTCGCGACAATCGCCGCCATGCATTGGTCATTTACGACGACCTTTCGAAGCACGCCGTGGCCTACCGGCAGTTGTCGCTGCTGCTGCGGCGCCCGCCGGGCCGTGAAGCATACCCCGGCGACGTGTTCTACCTGCACTCGCGGCTGTTGGAGCGCGCCGCCAAGATGAGCGAGGATCGTGGCGGCGGTTCCCTGACGGCACTGCCGATCATCGAAACCCAGGCCGGTGACGTCTCGGCATACATTCCCACCAACGTGATCTCGATCACTGACGGACAGATTTTCCTCGAGACCGACCTGTTCTACTCGGGCGTACGACCGGCCGTGAACGTCGGCATCTCGGTGTCCCGTGTCGGCGGCTCGGCACAGATTAAGGCCATGAAGCAGGTGGCTGGCTCCCTGCGCATCGAGCTGGCGCAGTATCGTGAGATGGCCGCCTTCGCACAGTTCGGGTCTGATTTGGACGCCACTACCCAGCGGCAACTGGCGCGCGGCAGCCGGCTGGTCGAGGTGCTGAAGCAGGGACAGTACGATCCACAGCCCATCGAGCGTCAGGTGTTGATCATCTACGCTGCCACCAACGGCTATGTTGACCATCTGCCGGAGAGCGCCGTAACACGGTACGAGGCCGAACTGTACCGCTTCGTCGACAACCGCCATCCCGACCTGTTCGCGGACATTCGCACGAAGAAGCAGTTTGACGACGAACTGAAGACCAAGGTCAGCAAGGTGCTCAACGAATTCAAGGACGTTTTCGCCGCGTGAGACGCGGTGAAGGGTCCAACGCTGCACGTTCATGGCGAGCCTGAAGATCATTCGTAAGCGTATCACCTCGGTGAAGAGCACGCAGAAGATCACCAAAGCCATGAAGATGGTGTCGGCGGCCAAGCTGCGGCGCGCGCAGGACGCCGCCATAGCGGCGCGTCCGTACGCGGACAAACTCACCGATCTGCTGCGCAATGTCGCCGCGCGCCTGGGCGCCACGGGGCATCCGCTGCTGCAAACGCGGGCGGAGGAACGCATGACCCACGTTCTCCTGGTGACCGCGGACCGCGGCTTGTGCGGCGGCTACAACAGCAATCTGATCCGTAAGGCGGAAAGGCTCATCGAGGAACGTGGCTGGGACCGCGTGCGTATGACCATCGTCGGCCGCCGCGGCTTCGATTACTTCAAACGGCGCCCCGTCACCATCGTCGATAAGCACATCAACTTGTTCGGCGGACCTTCCGCCGAGCTGGCGCGGCAGATTGGAGAACAGCTGGCGCGTGAATTTGCCGAAGGCACGAGCGACGCCGTCGCCCTGATCTACGCCCGCTTCCGGTCGGCACTGGTGCAGGTGCCGACCGAGCAACGCCTCCTGCCGATCGCGCCGGAAGCCACCGAGGGCAAGACCGCCGTGGAATATCTCTACGAGCCCAACGCCGCGTTGCTTCTCGACCGCCTGCTGCGGCAGTACGTTACCGTGCTTATTCACCGTGCCTTCTTGGAAGCGACGGCCAGCGAGCATGGCGCGCGCATGACGGCTATGGACAGCGCTACCAACAATGCCTCAGAAATGATCGACCGGTTGACGTTGGAAATGAACCGTGCCCGCCAAGCAACGATTACCAAAGAACTGATGGAGATCATCGGCGGCGCCGAGGCCCTCAAGGGCTGATCGACGGCTGGCACCGCGACATTCAGAGCAGAGGATAGACGACATGAACATCGGTAAGATCACGCAGATCATCGGCCCGGTGGTGGACGTGGAGTTCGCCAACGGCACCGTGCCGCCGATCTATAATGCCCTGCGCATTTCGAATCCGGCGATCAGCAGTCAAGCGTGGAACCTGGTTGTCGAAGTGGCGCAGCACCTCGGCGAGAGGACCGTGCGCTGCATTGCCATGGATTCGACCGAGGGGCTGGTGCGCGGCATGGAGGTGCAGGATACCGGTGATCCGATCACGGTGCCGGTCGGGCCGCAGACGCTCGGCCGCATCATCAACGTTATCGGCGAACCGGTGGATGAGGCTGGACCTGTGGAGGGAGTGACCCGGTATCCCATTCACCGCTCGCCGCCTACCTTCGTCGATCAGGCCACGGAGGTTCAGGCCTTCGAAACCGGCATCAAAGTCGTCGACCTGCTCGCACCGTATGCCCGCGGCGGCAAGATCGGCCTGTTTGGTGGCGCTGGCGTAGGCAAGACCGTGTTGATCATGGAGCTGATCAACAATGTGGCGACGCAGCATGGTGGGTACTCCGTCTTCGGTGGTGTGGGCGAGCGCACGCGCGAGGGCAACGACCTGTGGCTGGAGATGCGTGAGTCAGGCGTCATTTCGAAGACCGCCTTGGTCTACGGCCAGATGAACGAACCGCCGGGCGCCCGTGCCCGCGTAGGACTGACCGCCGTGACAGCCGCCGAATATTTCCGTGACGAAGAGGGCAAGGACGTGCTGCTCTTCATCGACAACATCTTCCGCTTTACGCAGGCGAACTCGGAAGTGTCGGCCTTGCTCGGCCGTATGCCATCGGCGGTGGGTTACCAGCCGACCCTGTCGACCGACCTCGGCGAATTGCAGGAACGCATCACCACCACCAAAAAGGGCTCGATCACCTCGGTGCAAGCGATCTACGTTCCGGCCGACGACCTGACCGACCCGGCGCCGGCCACCACCTTTGCGCACCTCGACGCCACAACGGTCCTGTCGCGCGCCTTGACGGAAATCGGCATCTATCCCGCCGTCGACCCGCTCGATTCCACCTCTCGGATTCTCGATCCCGGTGTCGTCGGTGAAGAGCACTACCACGTCGCGCGCCAGGTCCAGGAGGTGTTGCAGCGGTACAAGGATCTGCAAGACATCATCGCCATCCTGGGCATGGACGAGTTGTCGGAAGAGGACAAGCTGATTGTGTCGCGGGCGCGGAAGATCCAGCGCTTCCTGTCGCAGCCGTTTCATGTCGCCGAAGCGTTCACGAATATGAAGGGCGCGTACGTGAAGCTGCCAGACACGATCCGTGGATTCAAAGAAATTGCCGACGGCAAGCACGATGATATTCCCGAGCAGGCTTTTTACATGGTCGGGACCATCGAGGATGCGGTGGAGAAGGCCAGGAAGCTCGCCGCGTAGCGGCAGCAGCACGAGCCGGCCATCCGCAAGAGCAACCACATGCCCGATGCTTTCCAGCTCCGGATTGTGACCCCGAACCGGCTGCTGTTCGACGAACAGGTACGCGAGGTCACTGCCCCGGGCACGCTCGGCGAGTTCGGTGTGCTGCCCGACCACATCACGTTCCTTACCTCCCTGGAGATCGGTGCGCTCCGTTACCGGATCGATGGGGAGGCGCAGCGGATAGCGGTCCGCGGGGGGTTCGCGGAAGTGGCGGACAACGTGATGACCGTCCTCGCCGATGAGGCTGTTTTCGCTGAGGACGTTGATCGAGAGGCCGCCCGCGCCGATCTGACGGCAGCCGATGCCCAGTTACGTAACCTGTCGCCGCTCGATCCAAGTTTTTCCGCCGCCGACGCCAATCGCCGTTGGGCCCAGGCGCGAATCGAGCTCAGCAGCGGACGGTAAGTACGAGCCTGCGATCATCCTACATTACTCCTCGGCTTCCCACCGGTTCACTTCCGCCCAGAAGAAGCTGAACAGCACCCGTGTCTCGGGGGGCGTCCCCTGCCGTGAGTTTCAAGTGCCGCTGCCGCTATAGTAACGTGACTGGTGATGTCAGACGATGCGCATGAGGTGGTTGTGGCTCGCGTCGGCGAGCTGACCCCAGGACAAACGACGAAGTTTTTGCTGCGGTGTCACGATCGCGAGGAGGAATGCTTCCTGGTCAATCACCGCGGGACGCTGTACGCCTACATCAACCGTTGCTGTCACGTGCCCATGACCATGGACTGGATCGACAACCAGTTCATGACCGAGGACCAGCGATACATCCTATGCGCCACCCACGGTGCCTGCTATCAGCCCGATACCGGTGAATGCATCGTCGGACCGCCGCTGGGGAAATTCCTGACCCCGGTGCCGTTAGTCATCCGCGGCGACACAGTCATCGCTGCCTGTCCCGAGGAGGGCCCACGCGCCCCTACCGGGAACGCGTCGCGCCCCACCTCTCCCAGTAGGTAACCTCGTGCACCGGGCGCCGTCTGGTGGGCCCGAACTTGCCTTTCGGGTAGCCGATGGGAAGCAGCGCAACGGTGTCCACCTCAGCCGGTATACCGAGGCGCTCCTTGATTTCATCTTCGTACAGCAGGTGCAGTGTAGTCAGCACCGAGCCCAAACCCAAGGCGCGTACCGCCAGCAGTATGTTCTGCACCGCCGGAAAGACAGAGGCGTAGAGACCCGCAGGGCTGCGCCGGCGGCCCTCCACGGTAGGCAAATCGGCGCGCGGCACCATGCACACGAGCAATAAGACCGGCGCCTCATGCAGATGCTCAGCAAGCTCGGCCGCCGCGCGCGCCATCCGCAGGCGGGGGCCCAGTTCTTCGGCCGGCGGCGGATTCTTCGCTGCGGCTTCCAGATTGGCCTGGGCGTAGAGATCCCACGCTCGCTTATAGCGCTCCTGAATAAAGCGTTTCCCGTCGCCGTCGCGAACGACGATGAAACGCCACACCTGACTGTTGCTGCCGCTCGGCGCCTTGGTGCCCGCCTCCAGAATCTTCCATATCAACTCGTCCGGAACCGGGTCCGGTTTAAAGCGGCGCATCGCACGCAGTTGGTACATGGCTTCAAAGACGCCGATTTCACTTGACATGCGACCCTCCGTTCTTTGATGAAGTGCGGCCGTTTCGACACAGCCACCTTTGCAGATTTCATCGTTTTCGGCGATACCATCGGGCCGAGATCGGAGCAGGCCATGCGATGCTGGATAGGCGCAACCGCGGTCGCACTTAGGTAGCCGTCTTGCCAGGGCCGGTTTTCGCCAATACCGCTGCCATCGACTGGGACCAGGTCATCACCGAGGCCGAGTTGGCCGCGACGCACGGACGCGACGAACGACTTCGGGTGGATCAATTCCGCCCAGCAGTCCGGATGTACTACGAGGTGGTGAAGACACTCTCGGGTGCAGACAGTGATGACATCCGGCAATAAGAGCAGCGAAAACCGCTGACAGTTTTTTCAGCGTCCGGTAAACCGGGGCTGCCGCCGTTCCAAGAACGACGCTACCCCTTCACGGAAATCATCGGTGCCGAAGCTCATGATCATCTCGCTATCGGCCTCATTCATGGCTGCGGTGAGGTCGGTGAACGTGGCTCCGTACAGTTGTCGTTTCATGATCCTGAGAGAGCGCGGTGAGCACTGCGTCGCCATCTCGGTGGCGATCTGGCGCACCGTCGGTAGCAGCGAATCGTGCGGCACGACGCGGTTTATCAGGCCCATGCGCAGCGCTTCTTCCGCGTTGATGAGCCGTCCGGAGAACAGCAGATCGCAGGCATTGGCCATGCCGATGAGCCGCGGCAGGAGCCAGGCGATGCCGTGCTCCGCCACCAAACCGCGCCGGGCAAACACGGTGCCGAAGCGGGCCCGATCGGAAGCGATGCGCAGGTCGTAGAACAGCATGTACGAGAGCCCGAGGCCTGTCGCCGCGCCATTGACTGCCGCGATCACCGGCTTGTGCAAGCCGAGCGGATAGCTGTAGGGGCCTCGAAATGCCGCGGGAGTCGCAGGATCCTCGTCCTCAGCCGAGATGGGGTTGGTTTCCTGTTCACCCTCAGTGCTGCCCTGCTGCAGTCCCTGCAAGAGGTTCATATCCGCACCGGCGCAATACCCTTTCCCGGCGCCAGTGACGATGATCACCCGAACCGCATCATCTTTTTCTGCCTGACGAAAGGCGTGGTGCACTTCGCTCGCCATACGCATGGTCCACGCATTCAGACGCTCCGGCCGGTTGAGGGTGATGGTCGCGATGGCCTCCGCGACTTCGTACAGGATCTGCTGATACTCCATCCGCTTCGTCCTTTCTGAGCTGAATGTCGGTGCGGGCTGCCGCGCAGTTCACTACTTTGAGCTTCGCTACGCAAGTGCTTTTCGGGCGCGG
>DASVHW010000132.1 GCA_036382395.1 Candidatus Binatia bacterium
GCGCGTACGACATACTGCCGGCCACGATGGACGACGTTGAAGCTCGCATCCATCACCTGGCGGTTGGGGTACTGTCCCATCGCGGCCGCGAAGTACACACCGCCGTCGCGCGAGTAGCCGTTGAAGAAAAAGCGATCGTAGAAATTCCGATCGCTGGTGCCGACGTACGCTATCGGGTCCGGGGTCTGGTGAATCGGGTAATCATCTGCACGCGTGAACATACGGTCCTCCTCACAAGAGCTCGGAACTCAGAGCACAGAACTCAGGACATTAAAAGGCGGCCGCAAGAATTGCGAATTGAGGCTCGGCCCTCACGGAAACGGGGCGCGCGCTATGTAGCCCTGCAGCGCCGCCAGTGCCTCGACTTCGGTGGCGGGCACGTGCGCACCGCTGAACACCCACCAGTCTTCCGGGAAGACGATCTCCTCGCCGGGGGCGATGGTGGTGAGCGGGCCCAGGTGTTCGAGTTCGAGGATCCCGTGGTTGGAGTAGACTTCGATGGTGGCGCCGCCATCGGGATACTGGCCGGCGGCGTGCGGGAAGCGCTTGAGAAAGAGCGCCCCGCCAAGCAGGTATGCTGCCCAGCCTTGAGCCGAGTCGACGCCGATCTTGCTTTCGTCCTCGGCTCGGCCTGATGAGTCTGTCGATTTTCTCTGAAAGGACCCTTCGACAAGCTCAGGGTGAGCGGAAAAACCCTTATTTGATGGACTCTGAGACCGCTCGTGCTGAGGCTCTCGAAGCACGTCTTCGCATTGATCGACAGTCCCTGATGGTGCGGGCGGCGGCGGGCGCACGTTGCCGCTGTCGATCTGGATCAGCCGGTCGCCGAACTGATAGCGCCGATCGGCGAACTTCGCATAGCTCCAGAGGATGAGGCGGCGCGTGGCGTCGAAGGCAGTCGGCGGCCCGACATCGAGCGGCACGAAGGCGCGGCCGCCCGGTTGCATGACAGGCACACTCCACGCCGCACAGGTGAGCGGCCGGTCGGCGATGTTCGTGATGTGCGAGACCAGCCGCAGGCGCGGCTCACCGGGTGCCAGACTCACCTCGATGCGTTTCTGTATGCCGGCCGCCGGTTGCGGCGGGGCGGCCACCCGAAGCGTCGCCTTCCCGACGACGGCGGCCTGGCACGCGGCGTTGTCGAGGGCGTAAGTCGTCTCGGTACGCTCGGGCGCGATCCACAACCGCCAGCCGCCGCGGAAAACGTAGGTTGCCTCACCCCTTCCGCCGAGACCCTCGCGTATCTGCAACAGGTTCGCACCGCCGGGGAGACGCAGATCGATGATGCGCGGGCCGATGTCGGTAACGACGTGGGCTTCGAGCCAGCCATTGCTCAGCCGGTAGGTGTTGCTCCAGCCGTGATAGTTCTCCTTGGTAACGTGGGTCTGACCCATGCTTGCTCCACGCGCCGCAGATCAGCAACATTGCTGGCGGCCATCATCACGAAGAACGAAATGACTGGAGCAACCTCTTCAGCGGGTTTTCCGTCCCTCGGGAAGAGGGAGAAACAGGAGAAGAGAAGGCTGATTGGAGGCGCGCGGCGAGGTCATCCATGGCCACTCTTGCCTGGTCGAGCACCGCGCCCATGCCGAAGAAGCCGTGGATCATACCGTTGTATCGCTTCACCTCGGCGGGAACCCCGGCGGCGCGCAGGCGGGCCGCGTATGCTTCGCCCTCGTCGCGGAGCGGATCAAACTCCGCGGTGATCACCAGTGCCGGCGGCAGGCCGCGCAGATCGCTGGCCCGCAACGGCGCGGCGTAGGGGTTGTCGCGATCGGCGTCGCTCCGCAGGTAGTGACTCTGGAACCATCGCATCATGTCGACGGTGAGGAGGTATCCTTCCCCGTTCTCTCGACAGGATACCGTGTCGCATGAGGTGTCGGTCGCGGGATAGATGAGCAGCTGATACGTGAGCGGCGGCCCGCCACGGTCACGTGCCATCAATGCGACGACGGCGGCGAGGTTGCCCCCCGCACTGTCTCCACCAACGGCGATACGCTTCGGGTCGCCGCCGAAGCTGGCGGCGTTCTCCGCCACCCACTGCGTTGCGGCGTAGGCATCTTCCGCAGCGGCCGGAAACTTGTGCTCGGGCGCCAACCGATAATCGACGGACGCGACGATGCAGTGTGCCGCGTTCGTCAGTGCGCGACACACGCCGTCGTGACTTTCCAGATCACCCATAACCCAGCCGCCGCCATGGAAATACACGAGGACCGGAAACGGCCCGCCCTGTTCGGGAGTGTAGAGGCGCAGCACAATCTCGCTGCCGGGGCTCGGCACCGCCAGGTTGTCCACGCTGCCGACGGGTTCCGGAGCGCCGTGCAGGTCACTCAATGCCCCTGCCGCTTCGCGGGCTTCCTCGACCGAAAGCGTGTGGAACGGGGGAACGTTCATCGCCTGAACCTGATCAAGGAACGCCTGCACCTGGGGATCGAGTGGCATGGAAGGAGTTTACCAGTCAAACGCCAAAAGTTGAAAGCGGAAGGCCGGAGAATACGTGTGGTTCGATGGGTCGAAGTCCGCGTGTCGTTCCCCGCTTGGCGGCGGCGATGGCCTGGTTCGCGCCTTTGCCGCCGGACGGCCAGGGGGCGGACCATCGCTCCCGTATGATTCCTTTTCAATGCAGGGTAAGAGCTTGTTGATGCCGGCTACGTCCAGTCCTCGGCTCCTGCGGTTGATTGGGCTCTTCAAGTTGGTCAAGGCGGTGGTGCTGCTGGCTTCCCTGGCCACCGTTTTCCGCCTCCTCCGCCACAACCCCACGCAGACCCTGATTTGGTGGGCGCTCAAGCTGCATGTGGACCCAGGCAATCAGTATTTGCAGGCCGCGCTGTCAAAGCTCCTGGCCCTCGACGGCAGACAGTCGGAACTGCTTGCGGCCGCCACGGTGTTCTACGCTACTCTGTTCGCGGTCGAAGGGATCGGACTGCTGTTCGACATGGCGTGGGCCGAATACCTGACCATCGTCGAGACGGCCGGCTTCATACCGATCGAGATCTACGAGATCGTCAGAAACGCTAGCGCCGTCAGAGTCATGACACTGGCAGTCAACGTCACCATCGTGGCCTATCTCGGCATCCGGCTGCGGCGGCGCAAGAGGGGTGCTTGCTGAGAGATGACTGGTTCTACCTTCGCCGGATTGGAGAGTGGTATTTCATCTTGATGTTGACTTGATTATCTGGCCTACACTGTTACAGTCGTCCCGCATACAGGTTGGTAATGCTGGCCACGGTGCTTTCCAGTGCGGTTCACGGCATCGACGCGATCCTGGTCGAGGTGGAGGTCGATATTGCCTCCGGGCTGCCACAAATGGCGGTGGTCGGGCTACCCGAGGGTGCCGTCAAGGAGAGCAAAGATCGGGTGCGTTCGGCGCTGAAGAACTCGGGATACGAATTTCCGCAGCGCAAGATCACCATCAATCTGGCGCCGGCGGATATCAAGAAGGAAGGTTCCGCCTACGATCTGCCGATCGGCCTGGGCATTCTTGCGGCCAGCGGGCACCTGCCCCCGCACCGGCTGCGCGAGTATGCGATCCTTGGAGAATTGTCGCTCGACGGCCATGTCAAACCGGTTCGGGGGGCGTTGCCGATTGCGGCGGCTGCGAGTGAAAAGAAGCTGCGCGGGATATTGCTGCCGCCGGAGAATGCGCTCGAGGCGGCCGTGGTCGACGGCGTCGCCATAATTCCGGTCAACACGCTGGCCGAAGCCTTCGAGTTCCTGCGTGACGAGCGCGTCATCACCCCAGTGAGCGTCGATCTGAGTGCGATCTTCACGAATGACGCTCATTACGACGTTGATTTCAACGAGGTGAAGGGGCAGGAACACGTCAAGCGCGCGCTCGAGGTGGCCGCGGGTGGCGGCCACAACGTCATCATGGTGGGGCCGCCGGGCTCGGGGAAGACCATGCTGGCCAAGCGGCTGTCAACCATTCTGCCGGCACTCACGCTCGCCGAAGCGATCGAAACGACGCGGGTGCACAGCGTCATGGGGCTGATGGATGGGCGGGCACTGGTGTCGACGCGGCCGTTTCGGTCGCCGCACCACACCATCAGCGATGCCGGCCTCATCGGCGGCGGCACCATTCCAAAGCCCGGCGAAGTGAGTCTGGCGCATCATGGCGTGCTCTTTCTGGACGAACTGCCCGAGTTCCGCAAGAACGTGCTGGAGGTCTTGCGCCAGCCGCTCGAAGAAATGCGCATCACCATCTCGCGTGCCGTCGGTTCGATCACGTACCCGGCCAGCGTCATGCTGGTCGCCGCGATGAATCCCTGTCCCTGCGGATTTCATGGTGACCCGACCAAGGAGTGCACCTGCTCCGCCCTGCAGATTCAGCGCTACCGCGCCAAGATTTCGGGGCCGCTGCTCGACCGCATCGACATTCAGGCCGAGGTGCCGGCGGTACGCTAC
>DASVHW010000133.1 GCA_036382395.1 Candidatus Binatia bacterium
GATCCGCAGTGCGCGGCGCGCACGCAGCTTTGGAGCCTGCACACGCGCGACTGGGACCCGGAGCTGCTCTCGCTGTTCGGCCTGCCGCAGGGCTTCCTGCCGCGGAGCGTGCCCACCTGCCATCCTTTCGGCACGTTGCGAGTGGGAGACACGGCGATTCCGCTGGTGGCGGTGAACGGCGACCAGTCCGCGGCGGTGTTCGCCTTCGGCTGGCCGGACCGGGATTCTGCGTACGTCAATATCGGCACCAGCGCGTTCGTGCAACGCGTGCTCACCCGGGATCCTGGCTATGTTCCGCGGCAGCTCACCGGCATCATCCTCGACGACGGCGAGACCACGGTCTACACGGTCGAGGGTAACGTCAATGGCGCGGGCACGGCGCTCGAGTGGCTGCGCGGGGAACTGGGGATCGAGGACATCGTTTCCCGGCTGCCGCAATGGCTGGCGACAGCGGGCGAACCGCCGCTGTTCCTCAATGGCATCGCCGGACTCGGCGGCCCGTTCTGGAAGCCCGATTTCACCTCGCGTTTCATCGGCGAAGGCGAGCCCTGGCAAAAGGCCGTGGCAGTGGTCGAAAGCATGGCGTTCCTGCTGCAGGCGAACATCGAGGAGATGGCGAAGCACGTGCCACCGGCCGCGCGCATCCGCGTAAGCGGCGGGGTGTCGCTGATCGACGGCCTGTGCCGCAGGCTCGCTTCGGTAAGCGGGCTGCCCGTGCACCGGCGCGAGGACGCCGAAGCAACCACCCGCGGCATCGGCTACCTGGCCGCCGGGCGGCCGGCGTTATGGAACAACGCCGCCACCGAAGAGGTGTTCGCGCCCGCCGAGGATCCGGCCATCCGCGCGCGTTACCGGCGCTGGCGGGCGTTGATGGCAGAGGCCACAGGGGTCTGAGGTCGCTCCGGAGCGTGGAGTTCGAGCCACTCGCGCACGATCTGCGGATCGCCAAGATGCTCTCCCCGGCTGATCCGGGCCTGCACCTCCTCGAACGTGAGCCCATTCAACTGCGCAAATACCTTCTCTTTGAGTTCGAGCATCATGATCAAAAGCTTCCTTCATGCTTGCGCGGACGGCGGCCCGTCCGCGCGGATCGTCGATTGCGCGCGGACGAGAAGCCGTCCGCACGCAATCGATGATCTTGTATAAAAACCACTCCAAACCATTTTTGCTTTGATCCATAACCGCGTTTTTCGTACGGATGCGCTTTTCATCCGTACGAAAAACGTGGTTGGCGCGCGGAGCGCGCAATGGTTGCTCTTGGCAAACGATGGCATTCAATACGCCCAACGGAAGTCCTCTTGGAGGACACCGCATAAAATCTGATGCAAAGATCCGTTGTGCTCACGTAAGCTTCATAATCACCATGCCGAACACGTTCGCCGCCGAGTCGGCGCGATCGGACATGTTCGAGATGTGCCGGTAGACTTCACGTCGGTAGAACAGGCCGGGCAGACGCTCCGCGTCGGTGGCGCGGGCGAACAGGTCCTTGATCGCGGTGCGATACAAGCGTTCGACCCTGCGTTCCAGTTTACGCACTTCGTTTGCGTGGTCCAGGGCGACACGCGGATTCTTCGCCAACCGCACGGTCGCAAGTTCGAGCTGCTCCGTCTCCTCGCACACCAGTTTCATCATCTGGCGGATGTAGTCGTCCGCGTCGACCCTGAGGATGTTCATCTCCTCCACCGTCGTCAGCGCGTAGGTCACCATGTCCTCGAAACAGTGGGACAGGTTGAAAATGTCCTCGCGATCCAGAGGGGTGATAAAGGTCTTGTGCAGTTCGTCGATGAGCACGCGGCGCAGCTCGCTCGCATCCTCGGCCAGCGTGCGCTGTGCCTTGATCGTGTCCGTGTTTACCTGCTCCAGCGTGCGCCCCAGAAAGCGGATAGCTTCGACTGACTTGGCCGCCTGGCCGATCAGCATGGCGATGAATTTGCTCTCCTCTTTCAAACTTCCGTCGAACCAGCCCATTACCAGCCTCCGTGTCGCAGCATCAATTCGATGAGATAGTAGATCGGCACCGCCAGCAGCGCAGTGGCCGGGAGCGTCAGCGCCCAGGCCACTACGATCTCGTCCAGCGCAGACCAGCGTACCTTGGATTTTCGCTCGGCGGCGCCGGCGCCGAGAATGGTCATGCTCACCACCTGCGTCGTGCTCACCGGTCCTCCCGCGAGAGACGCCCCCAGGATTACCGCGGCCGAGGCGAGCTGCGAGGTAAATCCGTGAATCGGATGGATCCTGTAGAAGCGCGTGCTCAGAGTGCGAATGATGCGCCAACCGCCGACCGCCGTGCCCAGCGCGATCGCCGATGCGCTCAGCACGATGACCCACCATGGCACGACGAACGCCGGGGTGAACCCGAGCGTCAGCAACCCCATGGCGATCACGCCCATGGTTTTTTGCGCATCGTTCGCGCCGTGGCTAAGCGCGAGTGCCGTCGCCGTCAGAACCTGCGCCCGCGACAGCGTCACGTTCGCCCTTGGCGTCGCGTTGCGCAGCAACCAGAGCATGGCCTGCATGATTGCCAGCGCGACCACGAAGCCGATCAGCGGCGAGGCGAGCAATGCGATCGCGACCTTCCACAACCCGTGCGCCTGGATCGCCGCAAAGCCGGATCCCGTCGCGGCAGCGCCGACGATGCCGCCGACCAGAGCGTGGGACGAACTCACCGGAATGCCGAGGTACCAGGTCGCCACGTCCCACAAGCTGGCGGCGAGCAGCGCCGCGAGAACCACGGCAATACTGATCGTTCGTGGATCCGCCACTTCCGCGCCGATGGTCTCGGCCACTGCGACGCCAAACAGGAAAGGCCCGGCCAGGTTGGCCAGTGCGGCGAGCGTGAGCGCCCCGCGCG
>DASVHW010000134.1 GCA_036382395.1 Candidatus Binatia bacterium
CCTTGTCACAGCCCAGAGCAGCAGAGTCGGTTCTGGAAATCAGGAGTTACGACGCGATCGGCCAAGACCCGACCGTTGCGTATCACGTATCCCGGGGGCGTTCTGCGATGAGCTATTTTGCAGTGAGTAAGGCGCTACGGCACCCCGAGCAACTGCAGCACGATACACGGTGGCTGGCGGGGACCGTGTAGCGGCCAATTACTGATATCCAGGACTGACCCTGGTGCCCCGGGGTAGCGCGGACGCCGTGGCGCTGTCCAGCGGGTCGCGTCGTACGGTCGGGGCGAACCTTCTGCGCCTCGGCTGTCGTTCGGTGTGCCGGAGAGCGAGACCGGCCCCAGCGAGCGCTTAGACCGGCGGCCTCTTCACCATCGGGTTTCAATTGCTGCTGATTCTCAGCGGCAACCTCGTGTGTGGCTCAACTGGCTGACGATCGTCCTGTGCATTGTCGTCCAATGGGTGACGCCTTGGCGTCGAATGACAATCCCGGCGACGGCGTCGCCGGGAACGCCCGCGTTGCCGAACGTCAGCCTTCAGCGGTGCGCGGCTTTATCGCGCGGCCGCTGGATTGCTGTGTTCGGCCTTCAGTGCCGGTGCAGCAATCGGCTGCCCCTCGATGTAGAGGGTGTCGTAGCTGAGATCGAGTCCGTTCGGCCACTCGACGGAGCCTGCAACGACGCGCGCCGCCCGAAACACCGCGTGGTCGCGCAGGCGCACGAAAATCCCGCGATCGAGGTACGGCTTGACGTCGAATTTCCGGGATTCGCCGTTGTCAAACGAAACCTCCAGCTCGTAATCGTCCAGCGCACAAACGGACCTGACGTGTGGATTCATCGATACTCCTACTTCAGCGGCTCGATCTTGAAGACCTCCTCGCCGTCTATGGCCAGCTGCCAGTCGGCTAGAAGCTCGTCGCGGTGTATCTCGATCCATGCCTGCACGAGTCGCGTCTTCCCGGAAGGCAACTCACCAGCCAGCACTTCCCCGGTTGCAATCGCAAACACCGCCTGATTGCCGGAGTACTCCGCATGCACATGAGGGACGTGGTGCTGCTTGTCGTCGAAAAAGTACATCCGCACCACGATCCCGTAGAACATGGACAGAATCGGCATAGTCGTCTTTCACCGGATTCAACCGTAGCACGTTACGCGAGACTCGCCGAACACCCGGTTGAGCGGCGAGCGTCCGTCGCTAGCGCCGCGCTCGTCCGCTCCAACCGGGTGTTATCCGGCACGGCGATGGCGGTCGCCCTATGCCCTCTCACCGAACACCTCGTCGAACTCCGCGATGGCCGCGTGGGCCTCTCGCACCATGCACTCTAACAGGACACGGTAGGAGTTCGCGTCAAGGATGTCGTCGGCCACCCGCATCCCAGCGCCCTGCAAATGAGACCCCAAGCTGCTGCGCAATGGCAGACGCGGCATCGGGGCGGGAGTGTCCGGCCCAGGGAACATGCGAACCACGCCGATCGAGTGAGCGCGGAAAAGCGTGCAAAAGGACCCGAGGGCGAGGTGCACCTCACGCAGGCGGCGGAACTCCTGGCGCCGGTCCTCCTGAAGGAGGTCAGCCTTCCTGAAGATGCGGGTGTTGATCGGCTCGGTGTACTCCACGAGAGGATCACTCTCTTCTGCGATTACGCGAACGAAATGGTGCTCGAACCACCGCTCAGCGAAGAGCGTTTGGAACTCCGGCCACGAGAGGAGGCGCACATTCGAGTACTGGGCAGCGCCGCGGGCACCCTTCTGGAATCCAGCTGCAGAGATGATCGCGCCCCAGTTGGCACCGGAGTCGCCCACGACGGTTCGGAAGGCGTGAACTACGGTTTGTGGCACGCGGGCGCGCCAGCGTTTGCATTCGAGAAGATAGGTTTGAGCCGGGGTCGCCGAGGAATCGTGCGCCCATACGTCGATCGAGACTTCGCCTCGCGCGGTCTTGATCACCTTCTCTACCGCCGTGGCTACGCCAGCCTCGCGCAGGATCCGGGCAACCCGTTCCTGCAGGTCCCGCCAGGATGAGGGCTCGTCGCCGTCAATCATCTCGACTTCGCGAGGACGGTTCTACGTCCGGACGCCGAGCATCACACGCGCGTCTCTCCAGCGCGTCGTGTGCATGCTGATGTTCGGCCTTCACACCGGCACTGTCTCCAACTCGAAATCTCGCGGGTCATCCGGATCAATCCCTGTTTCCTCAAACTTGCGCAGCCGCTCTCCTCCTGCTGGGGCGATGCACCAGACTGCCCGATGTCGCGACTGGACTTGATTCCTGGCCTTCAGGTTCCGCACGGCTTGTCTGACTTGATTCCTCCAAATACTCTCGCCGGTGCTGCCATAGCATTCCAGATCCTGCGGATGTCGCCGCAAATCCTCCGCTAGCAGGCGCTGCACCGACGCGTAGACAAGGTCGATATCCGCCTGGCGCTATCCTGAAGTGACTTCAAGATCGCCCGCTCGTACAACGGTCGTGCAATACGCTCAGGGCGGATCTTTCTGCCTAACCGCATGGTTGTTCTCCTTAGTCGGAACGGGTCACGCTGGACTACATTTATCCGCACTAACAAAAGCGACAATCCACGCGACTTCACGCGGTATCGCGCCTTCAAAGTCGGGCGAAACATAGGGTGAATCGTCTTGCGCCGTCAAGGGTTTTGCCCGTGCCGCATGCGCGTCCTCAGCCGCAGATTTCCGTCAGCATGCGCAGCGCGTTCTCGCCCAGGACCTTACGCACGGTGTCGGGCTTGTGCCCGCGCGCCAGCAGGCCGGCGGTCAGGCGCGGCATCGCGGTCACGTCCTCGAGACCAATTGCGGGCGTGATGAAGCCGTCATAATCGGTGCCGATCCCGACGACGTTTTCACCGCCCACTTTGATGGCGTGATCGAAATGATCGAGCACTCGGTCGAGGTCGGCGTTCTTTTCGGCGACGAAGCCGCGCTCGATGATGATTCCGATGACGCCGCCGCGATCGGCGACGGCGCGAATCTGGGCGTCGGTCAAGTTGCGCCGGTGGGGGTAGACGGCGCGGCATCCCGCATGACTGACCATGAACGGGCGCTGCATCGTCGCCAGCGCATCCGCTACGCCCGCATCGTTGAGATGCGCCAGATCGACGACCATCTTCAGCCGCTCCATCTCTGCGATCAGGGCGCGACCGAATTCGGTGAGACCTTTACCGTCGAACTCCGCCACGGTCATCGGATAACCGGCTTCCGTCGCCTGAAAATGCACCAGACCGATTGATCGCAACCCGCGCGCATACGCGGTGCGGACGTGATCGAGCGACCCTTCGATGCCATGGGCGCCTTCCAGACACGGCAACCCCGCAATCTTCCCGGCGGCGCGCGCCGCACGCAGCTCCGATCCGCTGCGCACCAGCGAAAACTGATTCGGGTAGTGGCTTGCCGCGTCATGCATCAGATCGAGTGTGGTGACGACCGCCTCGAAGCCGCGCTGGCGGTCGTACCAGGACAGGACCTTCAGTGGCAGCATCAACTCGGACCGCACCTCGCGCGGGTTGACGACAATGCCGAATCCGACCGCCCCGACTCCCCCCTCTTTCAGGCGCGGGAGATCGGCATGCCACGCGAATGGTGACGACGGCAGCAGATTCTCGTGCCGCTTGCCGATGTCGTAGCCGAAAAGGCGAACCCAGAGGAAGGTATCGACATGCAGATCGACGACGAGGCAATCGCGGTGGAGCGCCAGCGCATCGGCGGGAACCGGCGGGAACGAAGGGCGATGACAACCAAGTGCGAGTGACCCGCCCACCAAAATGCCGCCGCGCAGTACGTTGCGGCGACTCAAAAGCCAATCGCCGTTCGGTAGCAGGTGCTCGACAGGTGGAAACGCTTCCGCGTCGCCTTCAAGTCGCATGGTGATTCCTCCCCCTGAGACTTTACTACACAGCCTCGGTGCTGCCTACCGTTCGCAGACCGTGGTGCAGACCGCGCTCTCGCGGACGATCCGTCGCGTCGCGCTGTACGTCACCGCGAAGGTTGGAATCCAGCACGAGTGTTTGCCGGCGCCGCCGGCGACCAGGACACGGATGCTGTCCACCTCGCGCACGAGAGGGATGCGGCCGCTCCAGCTGTCAATCTGTCCCGCCCAGCCGCCCCAGGAGCTGAGCTCCTCGAGCTTTTGCGGTGAAATACGGTCCACCGCTACGCGCGCGTGCTCGTACAGGTAGCGCTGCACGTCGGCGCGCGTGAAACCACTCTCCGCAACGGTACGCGCATGCTCGGGCCCGAAGATGACGAAGGTGTCCCCGCCGACGTAGAGGTTGTTGTTGCCGACCGTGGCCATGGTCTGCGCCACGGTGTTGAGAATGGAGTCGCCGGTGGCGGAGCCGTGGTCATTGATGTTGTGCGGGCCCTCGGCGGCGGCGACGGTGACGCAGCTGTCGCTTGCGGCGAAGCCGAGCGACAGGCGCAACGGTGGCCACGGACTCGCCGCCTCGTTCTCGGCAAAGCAGAAGGTGTATTTCGTCGGCGAGCCCTGCGTTGCCTTGTCCACCTCGGCGGGAATGCCGCCGCCGATGTTTTGCAGGATCAGCCGCATTGCCCGGCCGATGGTGGCGTTGGCGCGGTTGCCCGGGCCGAAGCAGTTGTGGCCGGCGTTCATGCCCAGCTCGGCGGCGATCGGACCGTGCACCAGCACCATGAGCCCGCACGGGTGCGTCGTGGTCTGCACACCGAAAAGGTTGAACTGCTGGTCCTGGATCGCTTCGACCGCTGCCATGAGCACCGGCATGTGTTCGGGCAGGCAGCCCGCCATCACCGCGTTGATCGCGATCTTCTGAACGGTGGCCGGACCGCCGCGGGGCATGAGGTTGCCCAAGCTCTCGAGCGGATAGCGCGTCGCGCCGGCGCACATGGCGTTGACTCGTTCCCTGGTGGGCACCACGATCGGCAAGCCATCGGTCCATCCCCAGCGGTGAAACTGCTCCGCAGCCTCGGCCTCATCGCCATCGACAGCAACCTCGAGCTGGTCCGGATCGGGCGTGTGACGCTCCGCCGCAATGGTCATGCGATCTCTCCCTGAGTCAATGCCTGGATCACGCGTTGCACGACGGCGTCGGTGATCAACGCCTCTGCCTGTCCCCGCGGAATGCCACCGACCGGATGTCCCACCACCACCAGCGGCAGCCCCGCCGCATTGCGCTGGCGCAACAGCTCCCCTGCGAACGGGTGGAACTCGGCGGTGACCAGGCCCACGGCGGCCGAACCAGCTCGTGCCAGTTCAATCTGGTCGTGGACACTCCACGACGTGCACGACCCTCAGTCGTAGACCGCGAGCACTACCCCCTGGCAGTCCCTGCCGATCTCCACCAGGAGTTCTCGCGGCGCCTCCAGCGACGGCACGCCC